>RFIK01000042.1 GCA_003695605.1 Chlorobiota bacterium | reverse complement strand
TTTGGAGAGTCTCTATGAAGAAATTCATATCTTGAATGAGTCACCATCGGATGCACTCATTGTCAAGGAAAGTCAAATTGGCATCCCCGGCCTTCTTCACGCATACGAAGCAAAAGGCGCAAAGCACCTCGAGCAGGGCAATCATCCAAGTGTGAAAGATGCTTTTTGGCAAATATTTTCACGTAACGAACAGAACTTTAACACTCCTAGAAGGTAAGAAGATGCTATTAGCGTTGATTGTTGTTGCTATACTAATTAGTGCATGCCGAGAGAATCCTGCAGATGCAGTGCTCTCCCCAAAAATGGTTTGGAGAACACCGCTTACCGTGAGAGAACTCAGCGAATATCAAATGCACGTGATATGCTACAATAGGGAGATTATTGTAGTTGTAGGAGTAGATAGTGCTGGCGAGCAAGTACTCCTCGGATTAGATGCGGCCACCGGGAAGGAGCTATGGCGATGGAAAGAATATTACGTGAGTTTCGATTTCAAAACATGGATACCCTTTGTTTGGGAAAACTATCTCGTTTTCGGTAGCGGGGGAAGAAGATACTGTATTGATATGGCGACAGGTAGAACAGTATGGCGTATGAGGGATGACTATACAAATGGAGGTGAATTTGTGAGATTATTTGAGCCATGGGAGTATTCATTTATCGGTGATCTTGGGGGAGACACTGCAGTAGGAAAGTTTGGATGCTTCGCATCCGATGTGCGCCATCCTATCCCTACACTCCTATATCAAAATATAGCTATGAGTGGATTGTGCCTACCTACAGCGTACGTGAACCAAAACGGCGAAAGAGTATTGCTCTTTGTAGAACACGATTGGAAATCGAGAAAGGATTCGGGCCAACTTACCTCCAACAGCTATCTGTTTTGCTACAGGCTAAGCGACAACACTACTCTATATCGTGTGCCCTATGCACGAACTAGAAACAGGGGCTTAGTAGATAACAGGCCTGGTGTTATCTACAACAACAAGTATTACAAAGATGCGGGACAGCGGATTGTATGCTACGACCCCGACACAGGCAGGTTGATATGGTATCAAGATTTCCCCGGTGACTTTTTGTTCTCAGGCTTCATCGATTCTCTAGTAGCTGCCGTGCGATGACGATACGCTGGATTTCGCTGGTGCCTTCACCAATCGTCAAAAGCTTCGAGTCACGCCAGTATTTTTCGACGGGGAATTCTTTGATGTAGCCATATCCACCATGGATTTGGATAGCATCCTCGGCAGTGCGGACAGCAACCTCGCTGGCGAAAAGCTTCGCCTGTGCTGCTTCTTGGCGAAAGGGCTCCCCACGATCGCGAAGCCACGCAGCTCGGTAGGTGAGCAGTCGTGCTGCTTCAATCTCCATGTTCATTCGCGCCAGCTTCATCGCTACCGCCTGATGCTCAATGAGTGGCTTGCCGAACTGGATGCGCTCCTGTGCATACTTCATCGCCGCTTCGAACGCACCTTGCGCTAAGCCTACCGAAAGCGCTGCAATCGTCACGCGACCGCCATCGAGAATTGCAAGTGCTTGCAGGAATCCCTGGCCTTCCTCTCCAAGCAGGTTAGCGGCTGGAACACGCACATCGTCGAGCACGAGCGACGCAGTGTCGCTGCAACGCATCCCGACTTTGTTTTCCTTCTTGCTGGCGTAGAAACCCGGCATTGATTTATCCACCACGAACGCACTGATGCCGCGCTTGCCTTTCGCAGGATCGGTTTTCGCCATGATCACTGCAATCGAGCCAACGTTGCCGTGCGTGATGAAATTCTTGCTGCCGCGGAGAATGTAGTGGTCGCCATCGCGGATTGCGACTGTTATCATTGCCCCAGCATCGGAGCCGGAGCCTGGCTCGGTCAGTCCCCATGCGCCAAGTGTTTCGCCTTGCGCAAGGGGACGAACGTACCGCTCCCGTAGCTCCTCGCTGCCGTAGCGGAAGATGTGATAGGTGCACAGTCCATTATGCGCGGCCACGCCAAGTGCAACAGCCGGGCAAACGCGTGCGATTTCCTCGACGATGATTGCGCATTCGAGTGCACCGAAGCCAGCACCACCGTAGTCAGGCGGGATCAGAATTCCCAGAAAGCCGAGTTCGCCCATCTTGCGGAAAATTTCGTGCGGGAATTCTTGCGTTTCATCGAAGTAGACCACGTGCGGACGTATTTCTGCTTCGGCGAACTCGCGCGCAAGTTGCCGAATTTGCTCTTGCTCTTGACTCAAAGTGAAGGAAACTCCGTGCGATAGAACTTCGTGCATGATGCAAATCGTCCACGTCAGGTGTTTACTGCATTCCAAATCCTGAACACCGCGGAATTGCGCAGTGTTCCTGTGGTAGCAAAGTTACTGCACCGCTGGTGAGGGCCAGTGAAGTTCTGCTCAAACGTGCCGATACCACGAGTGGAGTTTCAACGGAAGTCCCAGTAAGCCGATGCGATTCGATTTTGATCAATACCTTGCACGGTTGAGTGAAAGCGAGCGCTACGTTGTGCTCGAGCAGCTCTGGCTCTGGGGAAGCACCGCTGCTGCGACAGGTGCCATCCTGATTGCAACGGCGCTCTGGTAGCTTCTGCGATAAGACCTCTGCGGCGCTTCCTCACCTCTATGCGTATCCTGCAGTGCCATGTGTCCACTGCGTGGCAGTGGGAAAGGGTGTTGGTGTGTGTAGTTTCGCGCCATCACTGTTGTTGAACTTCCCAGTCACTTGTGCAATGCATCGGTTCGCGATCGCATGGTTGTCTGTTTTGGGTCCGCTGATGGTTAGCTGCGGCAAGAAAGCCGAACCTGTTCCGATTCAGGGGTGGCAACGCTATACCGATCCAATTCGCAATTTTTCGATCGAATATCCTGCCAACTGGTCCCACCGTGCAATTGCAGGTGAGCAATTCTACGCCATTTCGATTCCGGGGGCAGAGCAACGCTTCATTGAGTACGGCGATGGGCCCTCTGCTGCAAAAGTCGAAATGCGTGTGGTGAAAACATCTGCGCCACTTGAGCAATTCATCAAGGAGGACAAAATTTTTGCCGACGATGCGTACCAGCAGGAGCAAACAACACTCGGTGGAATTGCTGCGACGAAACTGTCCTATAAGTTCGAGGCCCCTGACGGAATGTTCGAAGGATTCAAAGTCTATGCGGCAAAGGATAGCTTCATCACGACCGTCGAGTTTGCGGCATTCGGCAGCACGTTCGACTACTACAAGACAGCGGTGGAGCGAACTCTCGGCTCAGTTATCCTTCCGCAGGTGCAGGTTGCATCGCCACGAGTGGATACACTCCCCAAAAGCCCGGAGCCACCGTCATCGAACTTTGTTCGCACGCGTGGAAATGGCTACAGTTTGGAAATTCCCGACAATTTCCGCGTCAAGGGCATCAAAGCGCAAGGAGCAGTCGGCGGCTCGGAATATCTCGGCAGTCGTCTCGATTGCACGATCCGAGTGGACATCCTCGATGCGTCTGCGCAGACGAATCTCGAGAAGATTGCCAGCGATAATCGCGCTTCATTCGGTGGCGGGGCGCCGCAGAAAGTCAAGCTCGGTGGCGTGGATGCAGTGCTCTTTTCGTACTCACCGCAAAAGGGTATCGAACGACGGGTGTATTTGGCCGTCAAGGACAAAAAGCTCTATCGCATCTTCCTTACCTGGAACAAGCAGGAAGAAGGCAGTTACAAGCCCGTGTTTGAGCGCGCGATTGCGTCGTTCAAGTTCGAGTAGCACCACCAGCAGCGCACAGCTACCAGCGGAACATTAGCCCAGCGAATATTCGGATGTCGTTTGAGTTGAGCGTACCGAGACGCCGTCCGAACGCTTCCATCGAACTCATGTCCGACAGTGGAAATGTGTAACGGGCATCGGCAACGAGGCTGAAAAGACCAAGCGGAATCTCGATCCCTGCGCCAATGTCTGCACCAGCGACGGCGGTTTTGGCTTTTGGCTTGACATCGAGTGGGATCGAGCTGTTGAGATTGGTCGTATCCGTCCTGAGCGTGGTCACCGCCGAGAGTTGAAAACGGATGTTCGGTCCAGCGAATACGTAGCCGCGAACGCCACTGGTGCCAGTGGCAATCTTGAGCAGGATTGGAAGCTCGATGGAGGTTATCTGGTGCTCAAATTCGAGTGACGAAGGTATTTGCGGCGGTAATGAGTCCGGAGCGTACTGCGCAAGGATGCTTGCGAGAATGTCGGTCGTTGTGGTGCGGACGCTATAGGTCGGCTCCAGCTGAATGGAAAAGATACCGCCAAGGGGGAATTCCTGTACGAGCGCGATTGCAAAGCTTGCCAGATTGTTTGTGTTCAGCGAGGCTGCAGAATCGGCTGCGTACTTCCAATTCGGTAGCGTTGCGCCAACTTTGATGCCTGAACCTTGGGCAAACGCTACCTGAGAGAACAGAACGAATGCGAACAGGAATCTCTTGACCATTGTGTATCCTCCAGAAGTGAACAGCGATGACCACTTGCCAAAATACAATTGACTCTCCGTCTCTCAATCAGTAGCCACTCTGAGTGCGCTGCCTGCACTATAACCGCGGTGAATTCGTTTCTACACATGTGAGTCTGCTTCGGTTGGTGTATTTCGCGTCATCCCCCGTTTGTCCCCGCCCTTCCCCGCATAGTCTGAATTAGCCTCTGGTGGCAGAACCACAAGCCAGATGTCGTCTTTTTCGTTGTCAAGGACCAATGAGTCTTCCCACGTTTCGCATGGAAGCGAGCGATGAACAATTCATCGCAGCACCGCCACACCGTGTATGGCAGTTGTTACGTCACATTGAGCGGTGGGAACGCTGGAATCCCTACGTGCGTGTGCTCAGTGTACGACCTGCCCACAATCCCCAGCGCTTTTGTTGGAAGGTCTCCGGTATTCGCTTCCACAGCGAGATCACTGCCGAACGACCGACGCGCACGCTCCAATGGCGAAGCATCGGGCGTGGCTTAGTCGCCACTCGTTCCTGGCTTGTCCTGGCGGAGGGCAAGGGAACGCGGGTTATTACACATGCTGACGTTGAAGGGCTTGCACTTGCGATCCGCCCGATCGCATCGGAGCGGTTGCTCCGGTTGCGGACGCGCCAAGTGCTCGTCGCACTCCGCACTGCTGCGGAAAACTCCTCCGAACATGTGCGCGCAAACTGAGTAGTGACGTTCAGACTTCCTCGCCGTGGAGCTGTGCGTGGTATTCTTGGACGAGCTTCTGTTGCACGTGCGGTGGAACAGGTTGGTACTCGGCAAACTCTGCTGTGTAGACTGCACGCCCTTGTGTCATCGAGCGGAGTGCAGTTGAATAGCGATCGAGTTCAGCCAGCGGCATCCGCGCGTAGATTTTTTGGTAGTGGCCATCGGAATCCATGCCTAAGATCACTGCTCGCCGCGACGGCAGATCGCTCATGACGTCGCCCATGTACTCGTCTGGTACCATGATCGTGACAGCGTAGATCGGCTCGAGCAGTTTGGGGTCGGCTTGCAGAAATGCTTCTTTGAATGCCATCATCCCAGCGGTCTTGAATGCTGCTTCGTTTGAATCGACCGGGTGCATTTTCCCATCGTACACTGCAACGCGGATGTCACGTGCTGGACTGCCAGTCAGTGGTGCAGCACTCATTTTCTCCATGATACCTTTTACGATGGCAGGCATAAAACGAGCGTCAATGACACCACCGACGATGCAGTTGAGGAAGACGAGCTTTCCGCCCCATGGCAACTCGTATTCCTCGACGGCACGCACTGTCAGTCCGTTCGGGAGCGGCATCCCATCGCTCCATGGCTCGATGAGCATGTGCACTTCAGCAAATTGGCCGGCGCCCCCGGTTTGCTTTTTGTGGCGGTATTGCGCGCGTGCTGGACGCTGGATCGTTTCGCGGTAGGGAATTCGCGGTTCGACGAAGCGGACGTCCACCTTGTAGCGATTCTGGAGGCGCCATTTGGCGACTGCCAAATGCAGTTCCCCTTGTGCGTAGAGTATTGTCTGCTTGAGTTCCTGCGAATGCTCGACGATAAGCGTCGGGTCTTCTTCGTGCAACTGGTGGAGTGCGTTACCAACCTTTTCTTCGTCGCCTTTGTTGACCGGTTCGACTGCAACGCGAATTTTCGGTTTGGGAAATTCAATCGGCGGGACGACAAGATCGCTCGATTTCTCGCGGAGTGTGTTGTTGACGTGGGTGTTCTTCAGCTTGACGACTGCACCGAGATCGCCTGCAACTAGCTCGCTGACCTCAGAGCGTTTCTTCCCATCAACGATGTAGATGTGGCCGAGCGTCTCAGCAGTACCAGTCTGGGCGTTGATGAGTGTTGTTCCGGGACGCAGCGTTCCGGAGTACACTTTGAAAAACGACATGTCCCCGACGTTCGGCTCACTGATGGCTTTGAACACGAACAGGACTGTCGGTCCGGCAGGGTCGCATGGGATCGGCGTGCCGGCAGTGTCGGCCATCGGTGTGGGCAGTTCATTTGCGCTCGGTGCAACGTTATCAATGAAGCCGAGGATACGTCCGCTCCCCATGTTGAGCTTGGCACTTGTGCAGAAGACCGGGAACAGTTGCCGGCGTATCATCGCCTGTTTGAGACCGGTTCGCATATCGTCCTCATCGAGGGAGCCGCTTTCGAAGTAGCGATCCATGAGCGTTTCATCGTTCTCGGCGATTGCTTCGATGAGTTCGTTGTGGAGCTGCTCGGCACGCTCGCGTTCAGAGTCTGGAATTGGGAGTTTCTGCGGTTTGCCTCCTTGCGGCGGAAATTGGTAGAGCGTCATCTTGAGCACATCCACGATGGCATTGAAGCCAGGGCCGACATTGAGGGGATACTGTACAACAGTGACCGCGCGTCCGAACCGCTGGCGTGCTTGCTCGAGCGTGCGCTCAAAGTTTGCGTTCTCGTGGTCGAGCTTGTTGATGGCGATGATCATCGGGGTGGAGAATTGCTCGGTGTAGCGCCAGATGAGCTCAGTGCCAACTTCAACGCCACTTGCTGCATTCAGTACAAGGATGCCAGTATCCGCAACACGGAGTGCTGTGATGATCTCACCGCAGAAATCATCGTAGCCAGGTGTATCGAGCAGATTGATTTTGTAGCCGCGCCAATCCAAGTGCATCAACGTAGTAAAGACTGAGCTGCCCCGCTCGTGCTCGATGTCGGTGTAATCGGAGACGGTATTTCGCTCCTCGACGCTACCGCGACGTGTGATTGCGCCTGCCTCGAAGAGCATGGCCTCCGCAAGCGTGGTCTTGCCCGAACCTGTATGCCCGAGCAACGCAACGTTCTTGATGTGCTGGACATCGTACTGCATAGGCAAATTCTCCCGGCATAGTGGAACACTGTTGCTGCCATTGGCGGAAGCAACGCTGCAAACTTAGAAAACCCATCGCTCCTTGTCAAGTCGCCTCTGGCCGAGGAATCTCCGAATCGGTGTCACCTGCATCGCTGAGCAAGCGCCGATCGAGCTGTTTTTTCGCCTTCGCTCCGAGCTCGACGAGTCGTTGAGCACGTGCGATGACATTCCCCGTACCCCTGCAGAGCCGATTCATTGCGTTCTCGTAGTCACGCTTGGTGCGATCCAGCGTTTCGCCAACCTTCATGAGGTCGTCGAGCACGCTTGCGAGCTTGTCGTAGAGCTTTCCTGCTTCCTCTGCGATCATGAGTGCATTCCGATTGTGCCGCTCGTGCTTCCAAACACTAGCGACGGTGCGGAGCGTCGCCAAGAGCGTTGTCGGGCTGGTCAGCACAATGCGGCGCTCCCATGCGAACGTGTACAGCTCACGATCGGCGTGCAGTGCAACCGAGAGTGCTGCTTCAATTGGCATGAAGAGCAGCACGAATTCTGGGGAATGAACGCCCTCGGCAGCGTAGTAATCCTTACTGGCAAGTCGCTCGATGTGCTGACGAACAGCCAGGACGTGATGCCGCAGGTATTGCTCGCGATCCGTATCCGTTGATGCTTCAATGAGTGCAGCGTACGCCGAAAGCGAGACTTTCGAGTCAACGACTAAGTGCTTGCCTTCAGGAAGGTACACGACAACGTCCGGGCGGATGCGATCGCCATCGCTCGAGCGTGTGGACATCTGCACTTTGTACTCGACATCGCGCTGCAAGCCGGAGAGCTCCAGGAGACGCTCCAGTTGCACCTCGCCCCATGATCCTTGGAGGCGTTTATCCCCGCGGAGCGCTGTTGCCAAGTTATCGGCTTGCTCAGTCAGTCGTGCGTTGAGCTGGAAAAGTTGTTGGAGCTGCTCGCGCAGTGAGGCGGTACCTTTGGTGTGTTCGGTGTAAGCACGGTCAATTTTCTCCTCGAATGCAGCAATGCGTTCACGCAGCGGCGCAAGGGTTTTCTCGAGTGCCTCGGTGCTTTGCTCTTTCAACAGGGCGCTCCGCTGCTCGAGGATGCGTGTTGCCATCTGCTCGAATTCGAGCCGTAGCTGCCGTTGAAGCTCCTCTCGATAGGCACGATCCTCATCGAGTCGTTCCTGGAGTGTCTTGACATGGGTCTTCAGTGCAGCCGACTCTTCGAGCAACGCAGCAATGCGTTCGTCTTTCGAGGCCAGTTCGTGTTCGTAGCGGTGCCGTTCCCGATCGGCGGTGCTCTCGAGTTCGTTTACTCGTCTGTGAGCAGCGTCGAGCTGCAGGTGAGCGGAATCTATCTCCGCGCGAGCTGCACTGAGTTTCGGCGCTAAAAGCGCCCATACAATTAGGCATCCAACGGCAATGCCCACCAACGCAGCAAGAGCAAGTAGACCAACCATTGCGACACCGTGCTCATAAGGGGTGAACTTATGCGAAAGTAGTGTGCCATGGGATTACACCTCCTCTTGCTGATCGGTATTCTTGAGCTTCATCAGCAGCCAGTAGGCGCCCTGTGTGACGATGACGCTCGGCGGACTGCCTCTGTCGAATGCGATGATGGCGCGGTTGCCATCTGTGGCAACGAGTCTGACCTCGACAAGACGGTAGCCGGTACGCTCGGGGATGAACACTCCATGCTTGTTCTCCCAGGCAACGACTGCGCTTTGAGGTACAAGGTAGCCACGCTCGGAAACAACGGAAAGTTGAGCTCGCATGAACATTCCGGGGCGGAGCCGCTCGTGGTCATACCGCACAAAGTGGCAGTGAAGCTCGAGTGTTCGAGTGGAGTCGAGCGTGTGCGACACGGCGACAACTTCGGCAGGATAGCTTCGCGAAGAATCCGCCACCGTCCACGCAACCAGACGTTGTCCAGGCAGAATCGACTGCGCATCACGCTCGAACGCGCGCAGGACAAGGTGAACGTCGCCGACATCAACGAGCTCGATGATGCGTGTGTTTGGCTCGACAGTTTGTCCAACAACAACGTTGATAGCAGCGATGTACGCATTACGCGGAGAGGTGAGCGTGACCAGACGAGAAATCGCAGTGTCCGCAAGTGTACTCGGTTCAATGCCAGCAATCCGGAGCCGCTCAGCAAGTGCGGCGAGTGCAATTTGGCGTTCCCGCAATTGAGTGCGTGCTTCCAGCAGGGCTCGCTCGGTTGTAGCGGCCGATTGAGCAAGCTTCATTTGACGTTCGTATTCTCGCTGCGCCTGTTCCAATTGAGCGCGGGTCGAAAGGTATTGCTCTTGCACTTCCACAAGCGGCATGCTTTCGAGTGTAACGAGTGCTTCGCCACGGCGCACTGCTCTGCCAACCAATCCATTGATCGAGCGAACGCGTGCCTGGAGCGGGAACGAAAGGTAGATGCGGTTCTGAGGTGGCAGCTCGATCGTGCCGCGAAGTTCGATTGTACGCTCAAGCGAACCCAAGCGAAGGCTATCGAGAGCGATCCTGCTTGTCCGCTGTTGCTCAGGTGTTAGTGCAATGAAGGTTTGTACTGAATCGCTCAGACCACCAGTGGAGGGTGTTTCGACAGTACGATTACATGCGAATGCAACGAGGGCAAGAAGTAGGAGGCGTTTCATTGCACATCTCCGAAAAGTTCAGATTCAATGATTGCTTCGTTCAACCGGCGGCGTGCATCCAACCAGGCACGTTCGACGGCAAGGACACGGTCGAGAGCGAGCGCCCACTGGTATGCGTCGAGTGTACCATTGGTAAGTTCAGTAGTGGCGATCAGTTCGAGCGTTGCTGCTGCGCTGAGTGCTTGACGTTCGTAGGTGCTGACAGCAGCGGCTGCGGCACTGCGGCGGGCCCGTGCATCCAACCGTAATCGCTCAAGCTCCCAGGTGGAGGCGCGCTGCTCCCACTCAGCTGCGGTGATGCTCCAGTCTGCAGCGCGGAGTTCCGCCAGTGCCCATGGTGTTGGTAGAGGTACGTTCAGGCCAGCACGGATAGAGCCAAAGCGGGTTTCCGGGCCGAAGTATCGGTCCACTCCGGTGACATTGTGATAACCGATCAGCGTCATGCTGTTGTAGCCGATCGCAACACTTGGAAGCATACTCGCTCCTGTGAGCGCGCGCTGGGAGCGTGCCTCATCAACTCGTGCTGCTGCCTGCTGCACAAGTGGGTGACGGCTGCTATCGAGCGCGACCAAGAGTGTCGGTGTCCGATCGAAGAGTGAATCGTTTGGGATATAGCGAGTGCTCGGTTCTCCGAGAGCACGATTGAACAGTGCGACCGCTGCTTGGTACTGCACTCTGGCAGCAGCGAGTTCAGCACTAACCGAACTGCGGTACAGCTGTGCCGTCGCGCGGTGAGCGGCAGTGGCTGCGCCGCGTTCGAGCTGAATGCGTGCGATGGAATCGGCAAGTGCTGCAAGCGAATCATTCCGCTCGAGCAGTGCGACCATCCGGCGCCAGTACGCGACCTCGGAGAATAGGCGCGCAACTTCTGCACGGCGCTGCATCCGATTCCACTGATTGCCCCAAACAGCTTGAGCGTACTGGCTCTCCCGCTGCGCTCTCCGTGCCAAATGAACAGGCGGCAGCTCTAAGAGAAGCGCCGCCGAGACTCGTGAGTCGTTGATGAAGGAATTGAACTGCCCGTATTCCAGCTCAAGTTGGAGCGGTGCAAGTTGAAGCCAGCTATTGCGTCGCTCCTCGGCTGAGAGCACATCGTAGTGCCAGCGTAGTCGGTCGGGATGCTGCTGCTCCAGCAATTTAAACGCTTCGCCGAGCGAAATTGGCTGCTGTGCGTTGGCAGTTCCAACAGCCAGAAGGAGAGCGAGCACAGGCATCGGAGATACACGCATGCGTTCCTTTCGCTCGCGGCGACGTTCGACGGCGATGTACAGCACTGGCAGCACAACGAGCGTGAGCAACGTTGCGCTGACCAATCCACCGATGACAACCGTCGCAAGAGGTCGCTGTACTTCGGCGCCTGGACTGGTGCTGATCGCCATGGGGAGAAATCCGAGCGATGCAACTGCTGCTGTGAGGATTACGGGGCGAAATCGCACATGCGTGGCTTCGAGTACAGCACGGAGCAACGAGCGGTTCTGTCGCAGACGATTCGCTTCGCTGGTGAGCACAACGCCATTGAGAACTGCTATACCGAAGAGGGCAATAAAACCGACTGCTGCCGAGACGCTGAAGTGGAGCCCACGCGCAAAGAGTGCCGCCACTCCGCCGATCGCCGCAAGCGGGACGGCGCTGAAGATGAGCAGACCATAACGCAGTGAACCAAACGCAGCGTAGAGCAGCACCAGGATGCTTACCAGTGCTACTGGGACACTCACTGCAAGCCGTGCCCGCGCGTGTTGGAGATTTTCAAACGTCCCACCGTAAGTGATCGCATAGCCAGGTGGAAGGCGCAACTCACGTTTAACGCGACGTTGCAGCTCTTCGACTGTAGATGCGATGTCGCGTCCGCGGACGTTGAAGCCAACAATGATCCGCCGCCGCGCTGCTTCGCGCTGAATTTGGTTCGGGCCGAATACGTTTCGGATGTCGGCAACCTGTTCGAGTGGAATAAGACTCCCATCAGCGGTGCGTAGCGGGAGTGTGCGCAGACGCTCGGGATTATTCCGAATGGTGCTGTCGTAGCGGACGACAACATCGAAGCGGCGCTCACCTTCGTAGAACGTCGCGACGCTGGCGCCTGCAAAAGCGGCACTGACGGCGCGGTTGGCATCTTCGATCGCGATGCCGTACCGTGCAAGCATCGAGCGGTCGTAGCGAATGACGATTTGTGGCATACCGAGCATTCGCTCGCGGTAGATATCGCGTGCTCCCGGAATCGTCGAGGCAATCGAAGCCAGCCGTTCTGCGTAGTACGCCAGCGTGTCGAGATCATCGCCGAAGATTTTGCAGACGATGTCTTGCCGTGCCCCTGTCATCAGCTCGTTGAATCGCATCTGCACGGGAAATTGGAAGCCGAACGTTACGCCAGGAATTGCCTGGCTGAGCGCAGCGTACATCCGCTCGGCGAGTTCATCGAACGAGCGCGCACGTACCCACTGTCGCTTCGGTTTGAGAATCACCATCATATCCGATGCTTCGATGGGCATCGGGTCGGTTGGGATTTCAGAATTGCCGATTTTCGTGACGACCTTTTCGACTTCCGGGAAAGAGTCCAGGAGAATGCGGCTACACTGCTGCGTTGCGGCGATAGTCTCTTGGAGACTGCTGCCGATCAGAAGCCGCGTATCCACTGCGAAGTCCCCCTCTTCGAGCTTCGGGATGAACTCGCCGCCTAATTGAGTTGCTGCAACTGCGGAAAGTCCGAAGAGAACAAGTGCGGTCCCAAGTGTTG
>RFIK01000240.1 GCA_003695605.1 Chlorobiota bacterium | reverse complement strand
GTCGGCGCTCCAGATGCTCGATCACATCGGGCTCGGCAGCTACGGTCGCCGCATCGAACATGCGCTGCATGCCACACTGAAGGCGAACATTCGCACTCGCGATTTAGGTGGCGATGCAACGACACGCCAGTTCACCGACGCAATCATCGCACGCTTGCCAGAAGCATCGGAACAGAGCGAGCTCACCGTTCCAACGACGCTCGACATTCCACCACCCCCACCGCCGACACCTTCAGCGGAACGATGGACACTCGTCGGCGCTGACGTCTTCGTCGAGTGGAATGCAATCGAACAGTTGCCACCGATGCCGCCACGCGTTGGTGCGCTGGAACTGACGATGATATCCAATCGCGGCACAAAAGTTTACCCGCCACCGGTGCCGCCAATTACGATGGTCAACTGGTATCGCTGCCGATACATTGCGCAGCAGCCAATTTCGTCTGAAGCCATCCACGCACTCCTTGCGGAGGTTGATCGGCTCGGCATCCGGTGGATGCACGTCGAACTCCTCACCCGCGAGGGTGACATCCCCATGTACTCCAAAGCACAAGGTGAATCATGACGACTCATCGCACATTCGAGACCTTCGAGCGCATTCCGTACCAGCGTCCGGACTACGATGCATTCGTAGCCGAGTGGAAACGCCTGCTCGATGAGTTCCGCACCGCATCGAGCCCAGAGGAGCAATCTGTCCTGCTCGAGACGATGAACCAACTCCGCATCGAGCTTGACACAGCAGCAACGATCGTTTCGATCCGCCATTCGTGCGACACCAGCGATCAATTCTACGCTGCTGAGCAGGAGTACATGGACGCCGTCCGTCCCCTCATTGCCGAGCAGGTCAACGATCTCTACCGCGCGCTTATCACCTCACCGTTTCGGCATGAACTCGAGCGGAAGTGGGGGGCGCAACTGTTCCGCATCGCGGAAATGTCCATCCGCTGCCAGTCGCCAGAGGTCATTCCGCTCTTGCAACGCGAGAACCAACTGGCGACCGAGTACCAAAAACTTCTTGCGTCGGCCGAGATTGTATTTGACGGCAAAACGCTCAATCTTTCGAGCATTACGCCGTACGTGCAGCACACCGACCGCGGAGTGCGCCGAGCGGCGTCGGAGGCAAAGTGGGACTTTTTCCGCACGCATGCCGATGAGCTCGATCGGCTCTACGACGAGCTTGTCCGTGTGCGGACCGAGATAGCACAGCGGCTGGGCTACCGCACGTTCACCGAGCTCGGCTACATGCGTATGCTCCGTTCGGATTACACCGCCGCCGATGTCGCACGCTACCGAGAGTACGTGCTGCGGCATATTGTGCCGTTTGCCGTCAAGCTCCGCCAGCGGCAGGCCCAGCGCCTTGGATTAGGGCAACTGACGTTCTACGATGAACCGCTTCAGTACCGCAGCGGCAATCCCACTCCGAAAGGCGATCCCGATTGGATCATCGCCCAAGCACGCACGATGTACGCGGAGATGTCAGCCGAGACAGACGAGTTCTTCCGCATGATGGAGCAGCGACGCTTGATGGATCTGCTCACGCGTCCGAAGAAAGCAACGGGGGGATACTGCACATTCCTGGGCGCCTACGGTGTCCCCTTCATTTTCGCGAACTTCAACGGGACTGCGCACGACGTTGACGTCCTCACCCATGAATTCGGCCATGCATTCCAATGCTATTCGAGCCGGCACCACCGCGCACCGGAATATTGGTTCCCGACATACGAAGCATGCGAAATTCACTCGATGAGCATGGAGTTCTTTGCCTGGCCGTGGATCAAGCGCTTCTTCCGCGAAGATGAAGACAAGTACCAGTTTCAGCATCTGAGCGGCGCACTGCTCTTCCTCCCCTATGCGGTGCTCGTTGATGAGTTCCAGCATGAAGTCTACGATCACCCCACGATGACACCAGCTGAACGGAAGCAGTGCTGGCGACGGTTGGAGCAGAAATATCTACCCTACCGCAATTACGATGGCAATGCATTCCTCGAGGCCGGTGCAGTCTGGCAGCAACAGCGGCACATCTATGAATCGCCGTTCTACTACATTGACTACGCGTTGGCGCAGGTCTGTGCGTTGCAATTCTGGGTGCGAGCCAAAAGTGATCGCGATGCTGCCTGGCGTGACTACCTTGAACTCTGCCGTGCAGGTGGCACACGAGCGTTCACCGAACTTGTTGCGCTGGCAAACTTGCAGTCTCCGTTCGACGAGCGCAGCTTTACGGCGATCATCGGCGATATAAACGCCCGGCTCGATGGCGTGCCAGATTCGCACTTCGAATGAATGCGGCAATGGAGAAATTCCTCGTCATAGACATCGAAACGTCTCCGCTGCCATGGGAGAGCTTCGATCAAGCGCAGCAAGCCTATCTGCTTGCACGCGCTGAAACCCCAGAGGAGCAGGAAGAGCGCAAAAAGCAAATGGCATTGGCTCCGCTGACTGGCTTTATCGTGTGCATTGGGCTCTACCTGGTCGAACGCGAGAGCGACATCGTCACTGAGCGGAAACGGGTCTGCTTGATGAACGACCGCAGCGATGCAGATCGTCCAGACTGCGCTCTCGATCTTAGCGACAGCGGTAAACTTTACTGCTATAGCGAACGTGCGATCCTTCGGGACTTTTGGGCATTCCTCCGGAGCGAAGATTGTCGCACGGCACACTACATCACCTTCAACGGACGCATGTTCGATTTTCCGTTCTTGATGTTGCGCTCGGCTGTCCTTGGGGTTCGACCATCGGAAAATCTCCTTCGCGGCACACGGTACAGCTACGAGCATCACACCGATCTGCTCGACGAGTTTACGTTCTACATGCCGCAGACGGTGGGTGCCACGCGACGCTACAACCTCGATTTTCTGACTAAGGCATTTGGGATTGAATCGCCGAAAAGTCACGGCGTGGACGGCACCAAAGTCGCTGCACTCTATGGTGAGCAGCGCTACACCGAGATTGCTGAATATTGCTTAGCCGATGTTGTGGCCACCTGGCAGCTCTACCAAGTTTGGGAGCGGTACCTCAAGTTTTAGCTATGTGCTGTTCCCACCAATACTCAGCTACTTCACCGGAGATGAGTACAATGAGCGCTGTGTAGTAAATCCACAGCGCGGCAACGACAAGGAGGGAGAAGGTGCCGTAGATTGCGCCAAGTGAGCGCGCGTGCTCGATGTAGAATGTAAACGCCACCCGCGCCAACTCCCAGAGCAGCAGCGCAACGATACTTGCACGCACGATGATAAACAGCGGCTGCGGGCGACTCGGGACGAAGTGGTAGAGGAGGAACATCAACGCGAATGTGCTCGCCAAATTCGCTGCAAAGCTGATCCAGCCGGAAATGTGGAGCTGTTCGACAAATGGCGCAAGCTGGCGTACGTTTGCGCTCAGCAGAGAGAGAAACGGCGTCAGCAGCAGCATCACGACAACGAGCGCGATCAGTACGAGCGTGAGCGCGACGTCACGGAGTTTGTACCACACAAACGACCGTGGGGTGGGGATGCTGAAAATTGCGTTGAGTGCTGTCCGAAGCGTGCTCAGCAGTGCCGAAGACGTCCAGAGCAAGACAACCGATGCAACGATTGTTGCTGTCAGTGCGTAACTCCGCACACGCTCTACCTCGCGCAAGAGAAGGTCGAGGAGACGTTGCACTTGTGCTGTCGGCGGAAGTGCTCCCGCAATCGCATCCGTGATGTATTGCCGAACAAGTTCTGGCGGAACAACGAGTGATGCGACAACGATGACCAGTCCCAGCAGCGGCAGCACACACAGCAGGACATTGAACGCAATCCCCGATGCCAACAGGAAAATGTGCTGCTGCTCGAGCCGCTCGCTGATAGTGCGTGCATGAGTCCAGAGCTGCTTGATGTGAGGTGGTCGGCTGTCGTTACTACCGCCCGACAATGCGGAGGTAGTTGTCTTCGACCTTTGCCCAATTGACGACATTCCACCACGCCTTGATGTAGTCCGCACGGCGATTCTGGTACTTGAGGTAGTAGGCATGCTCCCAAACATCAATGCCCATGATCGGGACCACACCCCACGGCGTCAACTTGTGCTGATTTTCGGCTTGCAAGATGATCAAGCGTCCGTCGGAGGGACGGACATGTAGCAGCGCCCACCCACTCCCTTCGACAGCTGCTGCGGCTGCACTCATCTGTGCGCGGAATGCCTCGACGGAGCCAAAGCTATCTATCAACGCAGCTTCGAGCCGTCCCGGTACCGGTCCACCGCCGCCCTTTGCTGGTGGGGCCATGATCTCCCAGAACATCGTGTGCAAAAAGTGTCCACCGCCGTTGAAGGCTGCTTTCTTCGACCAGTACTCGATGAGCGCGTAGTCGCCCGACTGGCGAGCCTTTGCCAGTTCTGCTTCTGCCTTGTTGAGGCCATCCACGTACGCTTGATGATGCTTGGAATGGTGGATCTCCATCGTCTTGGCGTCAATGTACGGCTCTAGTGCGTCGTAGGGGTATGGAAGCGGCGGTAGCGTATGGAGTGTTGGCTTTGCATCCGAGGAGTGGAGACTCATCGGAGAGACAGCAAGCGCAGCGCTGGCAGCAAGACCAAGCTCGACAAATTGACGGCGATCCATTGGATGCTCCATGATGGTGATACAAACGCTGGCTTAGAGCCCGACCAATCGCCGGAGCGCGAGTACTTCCTGGCGTGTTAGGTGACGGTATTCACCACGTGCCAGGCCATGGACGGTGATCGTTCCATAGCGGCGACGGTGGAGCTTGAGAACCTCGTAGCCAAAGTGTTCGAACAGGCGCCGCACCTCGCGGTTTTTCCCCTCGCGGAGAATGATACAAACCTGGCGTTCATCGCTGGGAGAGATGGTGACCTCAGCAGGACCTGTTGTTTCGCCGTCGAGTTCAACGCCACGAGCAATACTCTGCGCATGGTGCGGTGCCAGTGGCTTATCCAAACCAACGATGTACTCACGCTCGACGCCGTACCGTGGGTGCGCAAGACGTGCGGCCAGCTCACCATCGTTGGTGAGGATCAGTACGCCCGTGGTATTTCGATCGAGCCGCCCAACGGGATAAATCCGTGTTTTGAGCGGCACCAGATCGAGCACCGTCTTTCGCCCGTATTCATCCTGGGTGGTAGTGATGAAGTCCTTGGGTTTGTTGAGCACGATGTACGTCAGGTGCTTGTAGGGAGTAACGGGTTTCCCATCGACAGTGATAAGGTCGCCTGGATGCACCTTCGTTCCCAGCTCAGTGACGACGCGTCCGTTGACTTTCACTGCACCGCGCGCAATGAGTTCATCAGCTTTACGGCGCGATGCAATCCCTGCGTCCGCGAGGAATTTGTTGAGACGGATGCGCTGGTCTTCAGGAATCTGCATCTTCCTTGCTGCATTCATGGTCGAGCTTGCGAAAGAAATGTGCGTGCATGGCGTAAGACGTCCGCTGCTCCGATCGAGTGCATGCACTCGAGCGTACCGAGCGGACAGTGGCGTCGGCCATGCGTGCTACACGGGCGACACCCAAGTGGTGGCGGTTCGATCACGATTGAACCTGGCGCGCGTGGACCGAAGCCAAATGCAGGAACAGTTGAGCCGAAGATTGTGATCGTCGGGCATGCAGCGAGGGTAGCAAGGTGCGTTGGGGCGCTGTCGTTTGC
>RFIK01000041.1 GCA_003695605.1 Chlorobiota bacterium | reverse complement strand
TCAACCGGATCGCCAAATTCCTGGCCCTCGCTAAACTTGCTGAAGTCAACGCGCATTTTGCGCAAAGAGTCATCCGATGGGAAAAGCGGTGCCCGATCAGGCGCATTACTCGGATGGTAGAAAATCTGGTAATCGAGCTCTTGAACATTGGCAAGCTTGATGAGGTTGCGGAGCTTTTCGGCAGCCTCGGCTGGATCAAGGCCTTCGAGCTTATCGGCAGTACTGACGTCTGTCACCCCAACGATGACTTCGTAGAGCCGATCTTGCTTGACTTGCGGCCCCCCTGCCACTCGCATCGCGGCATCCTGCAGCGTAATCTCATCCTGTGGGCGGGTGCTAATGCTTTCGGTCCCCGCACCTGTCTGCAGTTGCGAAAGGATGCTCTCAACGATTTTCATGGATTCCTTCTGCTTCTGGATCAAATGCTCCTCGGCCTCGTCGCGCTCGACGATGATGATCAGAAGCTCCAGAATAACAGCCAGGTAAAGCACAAAATAGACTTTCCCGGCACCGCCTTTAGCCATGGCAGGAACCTTTCAGATGTGATCGTTACACTCTCTCTCCCGCCGCGCGTACGGCGGGCAGCACATGGGGAAACAGGACACCGTCTCCTGAACGCGTTACCGCTTGGGTGTCTCAGATGGCTGAGCTGTTTCGAGATCTGCTTTTGCTGGCGATGCAGTCGCATGGGCGGGATCGCTCGACTTTTCGCTCGTCTCCAGCTTTGCCTGCTTTGACTCATGCTTGATCGAACAGCTCTTCTTTGCTGACGCCTTCGACAGGCAGCATGCGGCTTTCTCTTTGCCAACACACTTGCCATCGGGTCCACAGGCCAACGCACTTGTAAACGCACCCAGCAGAAGGGTAACTGCGAACATCCGCACTGCACGCATGGATAGCTCCGTGATGGTGATGAAGAACGACACATTACTCCGCTTGCGCAGAGCGTTACGAATATACCAGTTCAGAGCGCAATTACCAAATTTTTCACTCCGTTCGGATCTTCGGTGGGCTACGAGCATCCCGTCGTAGTGCCGCAGTCCTCGCATACCGTGCACGAGCCATTTCGCTTGACGCGCATCGAGCCACAGGAGTAACACTGCTCACCAGTGTAGCCATGCGCTTTTGCTAACTCACGGACAGCTACAGCACCACTACCGGACGAACGCTGCTCCGGAATAGATACCGCAGGTTCAGCATGCTCTGCAGGTGGTGCCACAGGTGTCGCAAGCGGTGCTGCCGCAGCCGACTTGACCACTGCCTCTGGCGGCACCTCGTCAACTGCCTTGACGTGCACAAAGTCGGTGCGGTGGAGGTAGTCGTAGCCGATCGAGCGGAAGACAAAATCGAGTACACTTGTGGCATACTTGATCGCTTCGTGTCCTTGCACCGGGCCTGATGGCTCAAAGCGTGTGAAGGTGAACGTATCCACCAACTCCTCGAGCGGCATGCCATACTGGAGCGCTTTCGACGCGAGGACTGCAAAGCAGTTCATCAAACCCTTGAACGAGGCACCTTCCTTGTACATGTCAATGAAAATTTCGCCAAGCGTGCCGTCCTCGTACTCACCGGTACGCACAAAGACCTTGTGCCCGCCGACGTAGGCTTCGCGGATGATGCCTTTGCGCTTTTTCGGCAAGCGGCGGCGCTCAGCTCGATGGTAGACGCGTTCAACGATGCGCTCTTGGATAAACTGCGGGCCTTTCGTCTCATCGAGTGTTTCTTCATCCCCCAGCAGGACGATCTCGTCCATACCATCATCAGCGGAGACATTGAGCGGCTGCGACAGCTTCGAACCATCGCGGTAGAGTGCAATTGCCTTCAGCCCGCGCTTCCACGACTCCATGTGGACTGTCTCGACATCAGCGACTGTTGCCTCTGCGGGCATGTTGATAGTCTTGGAGATTGCACCGGAGATGAACGGCTGTGCTGCAGCCATCATCTGAATGTGCGCCATGAACGGAATGAAGCGCTGACCGCGCTTACCGCACTTGTTCGCACAATCAAAAATTGGCAGGTGCTCCGGCTTCAGATGCGGCGCTCCTTCGATCATCATCGTTCCGCAGACGTAGTCATTGGCACGCTCGATTTCTTCCTTGGTAAATCCGAGCGCCAGAAGCATATCGAATGCAGGATCGTCGAGTTGCTCGCGGCTGAAGCCCAGCACACGTGAGCAGAAATCCTCGCCGAGCGTCCACTTGTTGAATGCGAAGCGGATGTCGAAGACGCTATCGAGCTGCGATTCGATCGCGGCAAGCGCTTCATCGGTGAAGCCCTTCTCCTTGAGTCGCGCGCGGTTGATCGTCGGGCAGCCAACGAGCGTCCCATGTCCTTTGCAGTAGCGCTCGATGTCCTCGATCTGCTCTGGCGTATAACCGAGTCGACGGAGTGCCTTCGCCACCGATTGGTTGACGATCTTGAAGTACCCGCCACCGGCAAGCTTCTTGAACTTGACAATTGCAAAATCTGGCTCAATACCGGTCGTATCGCAATCCATCAGAAGCCCAATCGTGCCTGTCGGAGCGATCACCGTCACTTGCGCATTGCGGAAGCCGTACTGCTCCCCAAGCTCCAATGCGCGATCCCACGCTGCTTGCGCAGCAGCCACCAACGCGTGATCGGCACACGTGCTGGCATCGAGCCCCATCGGAAGTACCGTCAAGCCTTCGTACTCGTGTGCAGGGGCATTGTACGCTGCGCGTCGGTGATTCCGGATCACGCGGAGCATCGGCTCGCGGTTCGCAGCAAAGCGTGGGAATGGACCAAGCTCGCGCGCCATCTCCGCACTGGTTGCATATGCTTCGCCGGTCATGAGTGCCGTAATCGCACCGCAGTATGCACGCGCCTGGGGCGAATCATAGGGAATTCCCAGCACCATCAGCACCGTACCGAGATTGGCGTAGCCAAGCCCGAGTGTGCGGTACTCGTAACTCCGCTGCGCAATCGCTTTCGAGGGGAACTGCGCCATCAACACGCTGATTTCGAGCACAACTGTCCACAACCGCACCGCGTGCCGAAACTCCTCGACGCGGAAGGTGCCCGTTTCCTCATCGAGGAAATGCGCCAGGTTCAGCGATGCAAGGTTACACGCGGTATCGTCGAGGAACATGTACTCCGAGCACGGGTTCGAGCCGTTGATACGGCCGTCGTTCGGGCAGGTATGCCATTCGTTGATCGTCGTATCGAATTGCAAGCCAGGATCGGCACTCTTCCATGCACTGCGGTTGATGCAGTCCCATAGGTAGCGCGCAGGAACTGTCCGCGCAACTTGCCCCGAGGTACGCCAGCGCAGATGCCACGGGCGATCGGCGAGCACTGCCTCCATGAATTCGTTGGTGACGCGAACGGAATTGTTCGAGTTCTGCCCTGAGACCGTCAGGTATGCTTCGCCTTCGTAGTGGGTATCGAAGACGTCCGGTTCGACATCGGTGATTCCTTGCCGCACCAACGCGAGCGTGCGCTCGATGAACGCCCGCGGCACGCCGCGGTGTAATGCCCGGCGCACCAGCGTCCGCAGCCGTGGATTACTCGAGTAGTCAGCACCGCCGGCGGCAGCTTCGGCTGCAATTGCCTTGAGGAACGTTGCGTTGACACGGGAGCCTGTCACAAGTGCTGCAACTTTTTCTTCCTCCTTGGCTTTCCACGTGATGAACTCCTCGACGTCGGGATGGTCAATGTTGACGATCACCATCTTCGCCGCGCGGCGTGTCGTTCCTCCGGACTTGATCGCTCCTGCAGCGCGGTCGAATACTTTGAGGAAACTCATCAAACCCGATGAAACCCCACCGCCAGAGAGCTTTTCGCCCTTGGCACGCAGCGGCGAAAAGTTCGTGCCCGTGCCCGAGCCGTACTTGAAGATGCGAGCTTCGCGCGTGACCAGATCGAATATTCCCCCTTCGTTGACCAAGTCATCAGCGACGCTCTGGATAAAGCATGCATGAGGTTGCGGCCGCGTGTATGCATCAGTGGAAGCTTTCAGCTCGCCTGTTTCTGGTTCGACGTAGTAGTGCCCCTGGGGGGAGCCGGTTATGCCATAGGCCCACGCCAATCCTGTGTTGAACCACTGCGGAGAATTTGGTGCTGCCATTTGTGCCAGGAGCATGTAGGCAAGCTCGTCGTAGAACGCTTGAGCGTCCTCGTCGCTATCGAAGTAGCCGTAGCGCTTGCCCCAGTCGGTCCAGCATCCCGCTAACCGATGGACAACTTGCTTGACCGAGCGCTCACTCCCAAGGATTGGATTGCCCTCGCTATCGCGCAGCAGATTCCCCTGCTCGTCGTACTGCGGCACACCGGCACGGCGGAAGTACTTCTGCGCCAGAATATCGGTCGCCACTTGCGACCAATGGACCGGAACCTCGATACCATCCATCTGGAACACCACCGAACCGTCCGGATTGCGGAGCACGGACGACCGCGTGGTGTACTCGAACATGTCGTAGGGACTTTTCCCTGCTTGGGTGAAGCGACGGTGAATTTTCATGGGAGTCTCCGCGGGTGGAATGCAAGTAGTGGCACAAACGACGCACGTTCTCCAGTCGCTGCTGCCGTGCGACTGCCCGAGATGAATTCGGAAGCAGAAAGGAGAACACTCAAAAATCGGCATTGAGGTGGACTTTTGCAAGAGAAACTTTTCCACGCGCGCTGGCATGATTTTTTAGCGTCCACGCACGTAACTTTGCACAGAGCACTGCTTCGTTTTGCGACCAATGGTCTATCGCATCAAATACTTGCTTGGCATCATGGCAGCGCTCTTCGGGCTGCTCTACGTGCTGATCGGGATTGTCGGCTGGAGTGAAAGCGCCACAGTCATTGATCGGTGGATGCCTTTTCTGCTCGGAAGTGTGCACGTAGGGCTTGCGACGCTCCTGTTTTGGACAAGCAGCCGCGAGCGTCATCTCGAGAACACGCGGCTGGAACGCATACTCCGCCTCGTGCTGCGTGAGCAAGCATCGGTCGGCGCACAGCAATTTGCTGAACTTGCAGGAATTTCCCCCACTGAAGCAGAAGAGTTCCTCCGATGGGCAAGCCGTCGGCGGTCGAATCTCGTCGCAGTAGGAGATGGCAGTGCTGTTCGCGTCTGGGCGCGGCATAGCCTGAACTAAGTTGCCAGGAGCGCTCCTATCAAAACACCTGCTACCATCAGCCCACCATAGATCGCCTGCAACTGCGCATGCTTCGGAACAACGCGGAGAAACTGCTCCGAAGCAGGGTCATCGCTCCCATCGAGCAATGCCAGCGCGCGTTGTGCCCAGGGGAAGCTCCCCCAAGCCACGAGCGACCACGCTGAAATCGCATAGCGTTCGCCTGCTGTTGCGAGCACCACGAGCCCGTGGAGGATAAATGCTCCCCAAACGAACACCTTACCGACTGCACGCGATCGTCCCGCCGAACCGACGACAAGCGAAAGCGTGAGCGCACCAGCACCTCGATCACCTCGCCGGTCTCGGTGGTTGTTCGCGTGGAGAATCGCTGCAATGAGCAAGCTTTGCGGTAACGCAAGCAAAAGAACGCTGAGCTCAGACTCAAGCGACGAATGCTGCCACGCTTGCACAAGGTACGAGCCCAGCGTCATCAGCACACCGAACGACAGCATCACTTGCAGTTCGCCGAGCGCGCGACGCTTGAGCGAAAGCGGCGGTGCTGTGTATGCCCACGCCGAGAGCGCCCCGATCGCGATGACCCATGCGATCGCTTGGCCTGCACGAATCAAAAAGTACGACGCGATGGCGAGCGCAATCGCAGAGACCACCGCCAGGATCCGCAGAAACTCCTGCACACGCAACCGGCCGCTAACCAACGGATTCATCCTGCCAGAATTATCGAGACGATCAAGCCCTGAGTGCCAATCGAAGTAGTCGTTGAGCAGATTGCTCACGCTGTGGATCGCCACACACCCGACGAGCGCAAGTGCTGCATCGAACAGCGAAAATGAAAATCCGTCCTCACGACCGTGAAATGCAACCGCGGCAGCACTTCCCAGCAGCGAAGGGAATGCCGACGCTGGGAATGAAAATGGACGTAACACCTGCCACGCTTGCCGGAGCGTCATCACCAATTACCTCGTCTCGATGACCACACATGCAGCTGCATAGTGCTGGGTATGCGAAAGCGAAAGGTGCAGTCGGTACCCTGCCCACCGCTCGGCAAGATCGCCGCTGAGCACAAGCATTGGCATACCACTCGGTGCATTGATCACACCACACTCACGGAACCGGAAGCCGTTGGCGATTCCTGTCCCAATCGCCTTGGTGAAGGCTTCCTTCGCGGCAAACCGTGCGGCGTAATGGAGCATGCGCGTTGCGGGTGCACGGTCGCAGTACTCTCGCTCCGCATCGGTGTAGATACGCCGGAGGAAGTGCTCCCCGTAGCGCTCGATCGCACGCGCGATGCGCTCAACCTCGATGATGTCAATCCCGATGCCGGCAATCATCGCGCTGCCTCTTCCAACTGCCGCATTGTAAAGAGTGAGCGTAGTTCAACACCGTTCGACGCCAGAAGCTCCCGCCCGCCTTGCTCGCGGTCAATAACGCAGAGCGCGGTATCGACACGCGCGCCATGCTCGATGAGCGCTGCAATGCTTTCAGCAACCTGCCCGCCGCTGGTCACTACGTCTTCGATTACGACCACGCGGCGCCCCTCGATAGGCGCACCTTCCGCCAGCTTGCACGTACCGTACGATTTCGCCTTCTTCCGCACAAATGCCATCGGCATTCCCGTAGCAAGTCCGAGTGCAGTAACCAGCGGAATACCGCCGAGCTCGAGCCCAGCGAGAACCTCTGCATCCGGCGGCACGAGCAGCGCCAAGCGATCGGCTATCCTGCGAAGCAGCGCCGGCTCGCACTCGAAAAGGTACTTGTCGAAGTACACGCTGCTCCGCTGCCCGGAGCGCAAGAGAAAATCGCCTTCCAAATGAGAGCGCTCGTAGATGGCACGAGCAAGGTCATGATCCATACACGCGCTGTCTGCCTATTCCACGTACGCTGCGAAGATACCGCTCCCTCGCATGGTCTGCGGTAATTTCGCGCCCATAGTTCCTTCACCGGAGCACCGCCAATGCTCGATCTGCGCTTCATCAGAGAACATCCCGACATTGTCAAACGCAACGCCGAGAACAAGCAGCAGCCCATCGATCTCGACCATATCATTGCGCTCGATGCACGTCGCCGCGAGCTTGTCCGCCAAACCGATGAGCTCAAGCACCACCGCAACCGCACAAGCGAAGAAATCGCTCAACTGAAAAAATCCGGCAGCGACTCGAGCGAACTCATCAGCCAAATGCGCCTGCTCGGAGAACGGATCAAGGCCAATGACGACGAACTCCGCACTATCGAAGCCGAGCTGGAAGAGCTCCTCCTGTGGGTACCGAACATCGCGCACGAAAGCGTCCCCATCGGCGTAGATGCACAAGCGAACGTTGTCGTCCGTTCCTGCGCAGAAGAAATCCCCGCCGAGTGGCGTCGCAGCCATCTGGAGATCGGCACGAAGCTGGGAATTCTCGACTTCGAGCGCGGTGCAAAAGTCGCTGGCAGTGGCTTTGCCTTCTACGTCGGCAAAGGCGCACAACTGGAACGTGCGATGCTCACACTGTTCCTCGATGTCCACACCCAACGCCATGGCTACCGTGAAGTCTGGCCGCCGTTTCTGGCAAATCGTGCCTCGATGACCGGGACCGGCCAGCTTCCGAAGCTCGCCGACGACATGTACCACTGCCCCAGTGATGACCTGTTCTTAATCCCGACCGCCGAAGTGCCGCTGACAAACTACTACCGCGAAGAAATTCTCCGCGAAAGCGATCTGCCAATCAAACTCTGCGGCTATTCGCCCTGTTTTCGTCGTGAGGCGGGAAGCTACGGGCGCGATACTCGCGGCTTTTTGCGCGTCCATCAGTTCAACAAAGTCGAGTTGGTCAAATTCACCACACCTGAGACGTCCTACGACGAACTCGAGCGGCTGGTCGCTGACGTCGAGACGGTGCTGCAGCTCCTGGAACTGCCGTATCGTGTCGTCCTCCTCTGCACCGGCGACATGAGCTTTGCCAGCGCGAAGACCTATGACCTGGAGGTATGGTCACCGGTCGAGCAGCGGTACTTGGAGGTTTCCTCCTGCTCGAACTTCGAAGCGTTCCAAGCGCGGCGCGCACAGATTCGCTACCGCCGGAGCGACGGCACGCTCGACTACGTCCACACACTCAACGGCAGCGGACTTGCCACCTCGCGCATCATGGTTGCGGTGCTGGAGCATCACCAACTGCCCGATGGACGAATCCGCATCCCGGAGGCACTGCGACCCTACATGCGCTGCGACTACATCGAGTAGCCACGCGGGTGCTCCTTGCCCAGAGCAGTAAGACCAGTGCCACCAGGAAATATCAAGCCACGCCATTCGTTTAGAGCCTGCGTTTTGTCGAACTTTACCGGCAGTTCCTCCTATGCAAGAGCCACAGCCGAAACCGGAGATCGCACCAGAGCTCGAACGGAGCTTCATTGGGAGTACGATTGCACGTACGTTGCTCGAGCAACGGAAAGTCTTCCTCTGGGGACAAGTTGACGATGACAGCGCGCGCGAAGTCATTGATCGGCTCTTCTACCTGGATACGATCGAGCCAGGGAAAGAAATCACCCTCTACATCAACTCGCCGGGCGGATACGTCACTGCAGGCATGGCGATCTACGATGCCATGCGCGCGCTCCAATCACCTGTTTCGACCGTCTGCATAGGGCTTGCTGCTTCGATGGGCTCGATTCTGCTCTCTGCAGGCGTCAAGGGCCGGCGGTTCATCTTCCCGCACGGCCGCGTGATGATCCACCAGCCAAGCGGTGGCGCAGCAGGCACCAGCAGTGACATCGAAATTCAAATGCGCGAGATTCTCAAAATCAAGGAACTCAGCGCGCGCATCTTAGCGGAAAACACTGGCCAGACTATCGAGCGGATTATGCGGGACTTCGGTCGTGACTACTGGATGGACGCACGGGAGTCGGTCGAGTACGGCATCGTTGATGGCATCATCGAACGATTCGGCTGATCGGTTCGTCATTCGAGCGCCGAGTTCGCCACGCGAGTGGGAAGGCTACTACGCGCTCCGATACCGCATACTCCGGCAACCGTGGAATCAGCCACCTGGCTCCGAACGCGATGAACTCGAGCCAATCGCATGCCACCGCGTTGCCATCGAACATTCAACTGGCCGCATCGTCGGCTGTGGACGGATTCACCGCCGTGACGACGGCGCAGCGCAGATTCGCTACATGGCCGTCGAGGACGGCTACCGAAATCTCGGCATCGGCGCACTCCTGCTGGAGTCCCTCGAACAATGGGCGCTTGAGCAAGGCATCGGCACCATCGTACTCTACGCGCGTACGCCTGCAGTTGCGTTCTACAAGCAGCATGGCTACCGCATCGTTGCCTCAGCCCACACGCTCTTTGGAGCTATCGAGCACGTTCTGATGCAGAAACCGTGAGCGTTGCGTCATCGTGCCCCTCGGGGTGATGAGCGCTTTCGAGGTGGCTTGTCACATCGCTGGGGCGACCGAGCGCGCGTGCGACGCACTGCTCTGCTTCGGAGGCGATGCGATGAGCTTCCTCGATTGGCGTTCCATCGGGAAATTGCACGTGGAAGTCCACGTACATGCGCTGTCCGGATTCGCGTAGTCGCAAGCGGTGGAACGTGAGCATGGGGTAACGCTGCCGAAATCCCTCCAGGGATTGGTGCGCTTGCTCGACAAGGGTCGGATCGGCAGTGTCCATCAATCCAAGCACGGCACGGCGGACAAGTCGGTACCCTTCGAGTAGAATGTGCGCCCCAAAGGCAAGCGCAAAGAGCGGATCGAGCACAAGCCACCCCGTCAGCATCGCAGCGAGCAATCCGATGACTGCTCCCGCACTCGTCCAAGCATCGGTGAGAATATGCCGCCCGTTTGCTTCGACAACGAGCGAGTGCTCTGCTTTTCCCACCCGCACAAGGTACCAGCCGAGCACAGCATTGATTGCGCCTGCTGCTGCTGTCAGCGCAGTGCCGAATCCCAAATGCTCCACCTGCGGGCCAGTGATGAGGTGCTCAACGGCAGTGTAGAGGATCAGCACTGCGGCAAGGCCGATAAGTCCACCCTCGAAACCTGCACTGAAGTACGTGATCTTGTCGTGTCCATACGTGTGGTTTTCGTCCGGCGGGCGGTTGCTCCAGCGAAGTGCGAGCCACGCAAATGCAACTGCCAATTGATGAACGACTGACTCGAGCGCATCGGAGAGAATCACAGTCGAGCCCGTTCGGACGTAGGCGTACCACTTGATGGCGAGCATTGCCATCCCGATCGCCAGCGAAATGTTCATTGCACGACGCTGGCGATGCGTGCGTTTGTATGAGACGGTAGAGTCGAGAGCGTCCAAGAATCGGGCGTATCTTTGTGCACACTACGCACGAAAATAGCGATGAGCAATCTTACACTGCGGGTGTTGGTCGCGATCGTGGGCATCCCGCTCATTGTCGCTCTGGTCATCGCAGGCAGTTGGTGGCTGGCAGTGTTTATCGCGCTCGTTTCGGCGCTCGGCGCTGGCGAGTTCTATAGCCTTGCGCAAGCAAAAGGCGCCACTCCACACACTGCGATCGGAATTGCTACCGCAGCTGCACTTCCCCTGGCGCTCGCCGTTGATCCGGCGCTTGTCCCACCTGTCTTGACGGTTGCGTGCATGGCAACCTTCGTTGCGCAGCTACGCATTGGGCCGGACCGCGCCATTGCATCGGTGGGAGCGACAGCGCTCGGCATGCTCTATCCGCCTCTCCTCCTTGGGTGGATCCTTCCCCTCCGCCAGTGGAGCGTTACATCACCCGATGATGGCGCATGGCTGCTGCTTGTCACCATCAGTGGCATTTGGATGTGCGATACTGCTGCGTACTTCGTAGGGCGGTGGAAGGGGAAGCATCCGCTCTCGCCGCGCACCAGTCCGAAGAAAACATGGGAAGGAGCGCTTGGAGGATTGCTTGCAAGTGTTGTGTGGTGCTGGGTGTTTCTCCCACTCATGTTGGGATGGGCAACACCGTGGGTAGGAATCGCCATTGGCGTCATCATTGGCACCGTCGGGCAGGCGGGCGACGTAGCCAAGTCGCTCCTCAAGCGGGATGCGGGCGTCAAGGACAGCTCGGCGCTCATTCCTGGGCATGGTGGCGTCCTCGACCGCTTCGATAGCCTCACGGCCACAGTACCAGCAGTCTATGGGCTCCTGGTGCTCCTTCGGATTGCCTCGCTGTTACCCTAACCATCCGACGACTGGTCAATGGAGGCCGTTGCACTCATCATGGCAGGCGGAACTGGAGCACGGCTCTATCCACGGAGCCGGCAGGCACATCCTAAGCAACTGATTCACCTACTCGGCGATGGAACGCTAATCCAGAATACCTTTGCGCGATTGCAACCGGTCTTCCCGCCCCAGCGCATCTATACCGTCACTACCGAAGAACTGGCTCCCCTGATTTCCGAGCAACTCCCTGCACTGGCACCAACGCAGATCATCGCTGAACCATTCCGCCGCAACACCGCGGCTGCACTTGCGCTGGGGACGGTGATCCTCGAACGCATCTATGGTCCTGACGTCGTTGTTGCAGCCGTACCGTCGGACCATCTGATTTCGAACGTCCGCGAGTTCCAGATCGCTCTCGAAACAGCTGTCGAGACGGCAAAACGTGCCGATGCAATCGTTACCATTGGCGTTGTTCCCTCACGTGCAGAAACTGCGTTCGGATACATTCAAGTTGCCGACGAACCACTCGCTGAGCACTTGACAGTCCCGGTGTACCCCGTCCGTGCATTCGCCGAAAAGCCCGACGCTGCTACGGCAGAGCGCTTTGTCAGTGCAGGGGATTTTCTCTGGAACACTGGAATTTTCGTGTTCCGCGCCGATGTGTTCTGGAAAGAGTTCACAGAGCATTTGCCCGACTATGCAGAGCTTTTCGCATCACTCCGGCAGGTGCGCGATCCCTCGACATTTCCTCAAGCAACCGAGCAAGTCTATCGGCGGATCCGGGGGATTTCGTTCGACTACGGTGTCTTGGAAAACACTCGCAATGTGCTCTCCGTGCTTGGCACCTTCGAATGGAGCGACCTAAGCTCATGGGATGAACTCTGGCGTCTGCAGAAGAAAGATCCCCGGCAGAACGTGCTGGAAGGAAGCATCTACGCACTCGACACCAAGCGCTGCTACGTAAGCGCTTACAGCAAGGTCGTCGCGCTTGTAGAGGTGGAGGATTTGATCGTTGTGGATACTGACGATGTCTTGCTCATCTGTCGGCGTGGATCGAGCCAGCGCGTCGCTGAAGTCGTGGACATGTTCCGCCGCAAAGGGAACACTCCGCTCCTGTAGAAACGCACCAGATTGGCAAGGTTGTTGCACTGCTTCCGACGATGCAGCGTACATCGAGACTAATCGCTATCACTGCCGCAGTGCTCTTGTTCACAGGCTGTGCGTCTGCGGTGCGCTATCGCTCTGTGGACAGTACAAGGGGAGCGCTGGACCATGTGACCATGAAGTGGCGTGGAATCGCTTCGTACTACCACGACAACTTCGAAGGCCGCCTGACCGCAAGCGGCGAACTCTTCCGCCAGAATCGCCTGACGGCAGCACATCCGTTTCTGCCAATGGGTACGATTGTCCGCGTCGTCAACCTTCAGAACGGCCGCAGCACAGTCGTCCGCATCAACGATCGCGGGCCGCACGTACCAGGACGCATCATTGATCTATCGCGCGCAGCAGCGATGGAGCTTGGCATCGTCGAAAACGGCACAGTAGAAGTAGAAGTGAGCATCGTCGCAGGCGCTCAATGATTGCCCCCGAGGCAGCTTCGAGTTCTGCCCGAAGGGTTCTCTCTACTGCACCACCCCGCGAGCAGCTGTGGCAGAATCCGAGGGTGAGAGGGCATAATTTTGTTTGTCACCTTTCAATTCGGCTTCTCTGATGCGTCGGTGGTGGATGAGCATCTTCAGTGCAGTACTTGTGTCCGCATCGTGCGGTAGCGAGCCAAATTACCGGCTTTTCTTTGAGCAGAGCGGAGGACTTGGTGGAGTTCCTCAATACCAGGTGGAGATCGATTCGCTCGGTGTCTGCACGATGGCGGTGTTCTTCCTGCCAGGCGATACAATCGCATCGGCGTGGCATGCAGCGTGCCGACTCGAGCGTTCACTCTACCGGCGTTTGGGTCGTATGCTCGCACATGCACACACGTGGGATTCATCACTGAATGACCTGCAGCACCCCGACGCGCCGATCCGCTTCTTTCGAATCCGGCAGGCTGGGAACGAGACTCAGATGTACTTCCGTGGACCGCTACCGCCTCCTGCGCTCGAAATTGTTGCTGTTCTCGATTCTATCGTTCTCGCTGCTCGGGCAGACGCTCTCCGGCGTGGTAATACGCAGCACCACTAAGGTGTTCACAATAGCACCACTCCGTCGGTCGTTGTAGAATCCCGTTTCATTATCCCCACGCGACTATGCTGCTGCGCACAGCCCCAATGGCGTTTGTTCTCCTGACGACGACCTTTGCTGCTGGCATTGACAGTTACAACGTCACCATCGATCTTGTCCGCTGCACCAATGACCGTATCACCGTCGAAGTTGAGTTGCCCTCAACGCTCTCCTGCACAGAGTGCCGGTATGTCCTGCCGCGCTCGGTGCCGGGGACGTACTCGCTCGATCGCTACGGTCGGTTTGTTGTTGATGCGCGTGCCTACGATGCTTCGGGGAAGATCCTTGCCGTCCGCCGAGACGATGACGACATCGTCGTCAAAGGCAGACCGGTGCGGATCGTGTACGCTGTCAACGATACGTGGGATGATCCCGCCGGAAGCGAAGTTTTCAATCCCACAGGGAGCAACATTCAGTGCGACACGAACGTTGTGCTGAATTTCCATGCATTCGTCGGCTACATCGAAGGGGCGAAGAATTTTCCCTACAACATTTCTGTTCGCAAGCCGCGCGGATTCTACGGAGCAACCTCGCTGGAGCGACGGTCCAGCACTGACACAAGCGACGTCTTCCACGCCCGCACGTACATGGAGCTGGTGGACAATCCGGCGATGTACTGCTCTCCCGATACAACAAGCTTCGATCAGAATGGGGTGCGCGTTACGGTCGCCGTCTACTCGCACAACAAGCGTATGCGATCGGACAGTGTCGCCGCAGTACTGAAGCCTACACTTGCAGCGGTTGCACGGATGCTTGGGACGATGCCGGTGGACCGTTACACGTTCCTTTTCTACTTTGCTGGGATGCAGCAGCGGGATATCACCCGTGGGCTATCATTCGGTGCACTTGAGCATGCACACTCGTCGCTCTACTTTCTGCCAGAAGGCAGTGGCGGTGAGAATATGGCTCACGAAATGATCGCTTCCACCGCTGCGCACGAGTTCTTACACATCCTCGTACCGCTCAACCTCCATAGCGAGCACATTGCCGATTTCGATTTTCGATCACCGCAAATGTCACGGCACCTGTGGCTCTACGAAGGGTGCACTGAATACTTCCAGCTCTTGGCACGTGCGCAAGACACCCTGCTCGAACCGGAAGCATTTCTGCGGGAACTTCTCTCTAACCTGCGGATGATGCAAATGTTCTACCGCACGCGGAGAGTATCACTTGTTGAGTTGAGCCAGCGCGTCCTGGAGCCTGAGTACCAGAAACTTTATCCGGTCATCTACATGCAGGGCCCTGTTGTTGCCTTCTGTCTGGACGTCACCATTCGGCAGCTGACAGGAGGGAGGATGGATTTGCTCGGCGTAATTCGTGAGCTCATGCGCAAGTACGGACCAAATCGCCCGTTTCGAGACGAAGCGCTCTTCGATGAATTTGCGCATCTGGTGCATCCTGCGCTTCGGGAGTTCTTCCGCCGTTACGTCGAAGGAACGGAACTGCCGCCGATTGCAGAGTGCCTCCAGGCGCTGGGGTATCGCTACCACGACAGTACGCAGGTGGAAACATACCAATTTGAATTATCAGCACTTTCGCTCCGAAGGTCAAGCGAAGAGCCAATCGTTGTCACACGAGATACTACGAATCCCTTTGGATTCCGCAACGGCGATACGCTCGTGCGAATCAACGGTATCCTCGTGACACCGGAGAACAAGTACGAGCTCATGAGCAAGTACATCTGGGCGCCGCAGTCACCAGACACTGTCCGTGTCCTTGTGCGCCGTTCGGACGGGTTAGTCGAACTGCGAGCTGTACCGACGAAGGGCTACCGCACTGCACGGTACACGTTTAGCGCTGAGCCTTCGCCGTCCCCTGCAGTGTTGGAATTCCGGAAACAATTTTTCCGGAAAAGCAGCTAACTACGCGCGTTAGGAGCGAGTGCTACTGGATTGGGAGAATCTCGTGCCGTGCCTGGTCAAGCAGCTTCGTTTCCGTCAGGATAAGCAACTTGAGCGCCTCGACCATCGGTGTGTGTTTATCGGAATTTGCAGTGGGTGAAGCAAGATATGTGTTGATAGCGTTCAGTACGACGACAAGGGAACGCACGCGGTCAACGAAGTCGCGGTCTGTTGCCGCGATCGTATCCTCGGTATTGATACGCCTGCCATATGATTGAATTGATAATCGCGTCTCCGTCAAACAGCGGTCGAGCGCTGTGTCTATCTCTTGTAGCCCCGTAGGG
>RFIK01000040.1 GCA_003695605.1 Chlorobiota bacterium | reverse complement strand
CGATCCAAGCCACCGATAGAACTGCCGACTCTCGAGAAATTGCTGCGAGGCGGTCACGAAGGAGGAAATACTTTTGACGATTTCCTGCAATTGTGCCCACACCAACGGTGCGACGAACACCGCAACAAGCACGACAATACCTACCAGAAGTGCATTGACAATCAGTGCCGATAGCCACCGCGGCACTCGCCAGCGCTCTGCACGCGCAACAACAGGATCAAGAACGTAGGCAATGAAGAAACTCACACCGAACGGAAGCAGCAAGGTCCCAAGCTCCGTGACAATCCAGAGCGCAAAGAGCACGTTTCCCCACAGCGTAAGACGCCGAGCCAGTTCTGACCGCTGCCGCAGTGGGACCAAAAACACCATCGCGCTCCCCCATAGAATCAACGGAACAATACCACCTGTGAGCAACCCTGCCCAGTACAAAAACGCCGCAATCAGAACCGCAGCGATGACAATTCCCCCACCTTCCCGTCCATGCTGGCTCATCGTTGGTCCCCTCTGTCACAATTCAGCACTATGCTTCCGCTACAACATCCCGTTGCTGGCAGTGGCGATCATAGGCTTCGATCAGCATCGCTGCAATTGCTTCGGGGTAATGTCCCTCGATTTGGTGTCGGTGTATCATCGCTACCAATTTCCCGTCGGAAAATAGCGCCATCGAGGGCGACGACGGCGGCTGGCCGACTAAGTAGCGTTCACGCACATGCTGGGTGGCCTCCACATCCATTCCTGCAAACACCGTCACCAAGTGATCGGGCCGCGTTGTATGGTGGAGCGAGAGCGCAACTGCTGGACGAGCACTACCAGCGGCACACCCACACACGGAATTGATCACCAGCAGCGTCGTACCCGGCCGCGCAAGGGCACGATCAACATCGTCTGGTGTGCGGAGTTCTTCAAATCCCAGCCGCACGAGCTCATCACGCATCGGAGCAACAAACAGTGGGTCGTAACGCATTGCAACCTCGCAGAAAAAGTGGACTCACGCACTGCAAAACTACGCCAGGCGAGACGATGGATGATGTGAAGTATTTTTGGTCGGTGCAGAGTACACATTGTCAGCCGCTATGTTGATTACAGCGCCCGATGAAATGCACCGCTGGAGCGAGAGAATGCGTGCAGCGTCAAACGTCATCGGCATCGTCCCAACGATGGGCTCCTTACACGATGGTCACCGCTCACTGATCGAGACAGCAGCACGCGAATGTGACGCCGTCGTGACGACAATCTTTGTCAACCCACTCCAGTTCGGAGCCGGCGAGGACTACGAACGCTATCCACGCAATTTGGAACGCGATATGATGATCGCTCGCAATGCCGGAGCGACGGTCGTCTTTGCTCCCTCACCCCAGGCAATGTACCCTCACGGCTACGCGACAACGATTGACGTCGGCCCACTTGCCGAACGATTCGAAGGCGTTCACCGCCCAGGGCATTTTCGCGGTGTTGCAACAGTGGTCGCAAAGCTCTTCAATCTGACCAAGCCTCACATTGCGTACTTCGGGCAAAAAGACTATCAGCAAACCCTCGTTATCGCTCAGCTCATCAGCGATCTGAACTTCGACATCACGTTGCGCGTCCTACCGACCGTCCGCGAACCCGATGGCTTAGCGATGAGCTCGAGGAACGTTTACCTGTCCCCTACCGAGCGTGCCGATGCAACAGTGCTCTACCGTGCATTGCAGGCTGCGCTCCAAGCAATTGCACGCGGTGAGCGAGAGCGCCTGCACATGGAAGCACACATGCGGTCGGTCATCGAAAGTGTCCCGACAGCACAAATTGACTACGTTGCTGCTGCTCGTGCTGAGACACTCGACCAACCCGATGCCTTCGTTCCCGGTGAAAAAATCGTGCTCTTGCTCGCTGTCCGAATCGGATCGACGAGGCTGATTGACAACGCGCTGGCAACGATCCCCTACGACTCATCGAGCATGTAAACATCATCCCCTTCGATACGCACAGGCACGCGGTGGAGCGGCTTCGTCGGCGGTCCAGTGATGACATTCCCATCCCTGTCGAATGCACCACCGTGACACGGGCAGAATAGTTGCTCAGATGCAGCGTCGTAGCGCAGCGTGCAATTACCATGCGTGCATCGCAGATCGAGCACGCGCACCCTCCGACCGTCCCAGCGGAGGAGCACTGCACGCTGGCCGCTCTGGACGATAATGCCACGCTCCTGCTGCACCACATCGTGCAGCGACGCAACACGCACCTTCCGGAGATGCCAGCGTACATGGGAAGTTGTCCACTCGATAAGCTGCCAGCCTACTGCTCCGAGTCCGCCGAGCCACGCGCCATTGAGCAGCAACGAAAGTAGCTGGCGGCGGGTCATTGCTCCCGCTGGGCGTGTTGGCAGAGCTCGATGAGAACGCCGCCAGTGGATTTCGGATGCAGGAACGCAATGAGCATGTCGTGCGCGCCTGCACTTGGCGTTCGGTTGATGAGCTGAATTCCTTCCTCTGCGATGCGTCCCATTTCAGTGGCGAGGTCGTCGGTCTCGAAGGCAAGGTGGTGAATACCCTGGCCACGCTGTTCGAGAAAGCGTGCAATCGGAGAGTCCGGTGCGGTCGGAGCAATCAGCTCGAGCCTGGCGCTCCCGACCATGAATGAAGCCACCTCGACTTTTTGATCCGGCACTACTTCGCGGTGGATTGCCGCCGGTTGGAAGATTTTCTCAAAGAGCGCGATGCTTGCATCCAGATCGCGGACGGCAATCCCGATGTGCGAAAGTTGGCGAATCATTGCACACCTGCCGAAGATGGATGGCGTCGCGCTGACAGGAGCACTGCCAGCTCTGCAAGCTGCTCGTGGGTATTGACACCGAGAAACTGCTGCCAATCAGGATGGCACCATGCGTGGACAGATTCCCCGCGTAGCCTCAACGCTGCGACTGCATCAGTCAGGTAGAATTCGCCCTGCGCGTTCGCATTGCTCGTCTCCCGTAGCACCTCGAAAAGCAAGGGCACCTCGGCTGCATAAATACCCGTATTGATCTCGGCGATATGGCGCTGATTTGGGTCCAGGTCAGCATCTTCGACAATAGCACGGAACGTTCCATCCTCCTCGCGGAGGATACGCCCATACCCGTTGGGAGAATGCACAATCGTTGTCAACACAGTCATTGCGGCTCGAGTTTGCTGGTGATGTGCAAGCAGTGCGCGGTAGGTTTGACTTTCGACTAATGGGACATCGCCATTGGCAATCAGGAGCGTCCCTTCCCACCCTCGGAGGTGCTCAACAAGCTGGAGAACAGCATGGCCAGTCCCAAGCTGAGCAGCTTGGACGGCATGCTCAATGTGCGGAAAGTGTTCGGCAAGGTAGGCGATCACTTGCTCCCGTTGATAACCGACGATGGCAATAGTGCGCTCCAAGTTCAGCGACTCAAGTGCTTGCAGTACATGCCACAGCAGCGGTTTGCCCTCGAGCAGAGCCAACACCTTCGGTCGGGTTGGGTCCTGCATACGCTTTCCTTTCCCAGCCGCCAGCACGGCGCCGATAACGCTACCCATGCTCATTCGATCAAGCGGTGTGCTTGCACCGAGTGGCTAATGTCCACGATTGCATTAGCATCGTCCACGAGTACGACCGTGGGACGATGGCGGTGTGCCTCCTCATCGGTCATTTCTGCGTAGGTGAGAATGATCACGCGGTCGCCGACTTGCCCTTTCCGCGCTGCTGCTCCATTGAGGCAAACAACACCGCTTCCCCGCTCACCAGGAATGACATACGTTTCGAAGCGTTCACCGTTGTTGATGTTGAGAACCGAAACTTGCTCATACGGGAGCATATCGGCAGCTTCCATCAAGAGGCTATCGAGCGTCAAGCTCCCTTCGTAGTGGAGATTTGCTTCGGTGATAGTTGCGCGGTGAATTTTCGACTTGAACATGATTCGTCGCATAGATCGCTCTCTGTGGTCCAACCGGTTGCAAAGTTACACACTGATGCAAACGAGCAACCAGCGGCTCTATTGCGGTTCTACCGGCGAAGCGATCGTAGTCGAGCGCTCGGATCAACCAGCGACGTAATGCGAATCCCGAAGTGCTTGTCAATGACGACGACTTCCCCTTCGGCAATCTTCCGTCCGTTGACGAGAACATCTACCGGCTCACTGACGAGTTTATCGAACTCGACGACAGAACCTCTCCCCAGCCGGAGGATGTCGCGGATCATCATCGTTGTGCGACCAAGCTCGATGGAAAGCACCAGCTGCAGATCGTAGAGCAAATCCAGTTTTGGATTGAGCCCTTGGCCCTCCTGGTTACTTGCTGATGGCTCAATTTCTTGAAATGCGGGTTCGGCGACCGCGACTTTCTCATCGCTCGTTGCATGCTGCTCACCAGCAGCTTGTGCCTTGAGGAGCGCATCAATATCTTCCTGCGACATTGCCATGGCGTATGTCCAAGTTGTGTTACTGACCGTGGATCAAGATGTCTTCGACGCCCAGCACGCGTGTAATGCGGATCGCTTTTTTATCCTCGACTTTGCCGGGACGTGCAGCAAAGCGTGGTTTGCCGTCGAGTGAAACCACCAGTTCACCTGTAATCGGTGTATCGAGTTTGAGAACATCACCGACGTCAAGCTCGAGCAGTTCCCGCACCGTAATCGTTGCCCTCCCAAGTTCAGCAACAAGCGGCAGCTCAAGTACACTCAAGTGTTGCTGAAGGATGGGAGCACTTTCCTGCTCACGGCGTCGGCCAACGTACCGATTTGCCAGTGTCTCAGTATTGAGCCGGGTGATCACTTCCTCGAGTGCAAACGTCGGATAGCAAATGTTCATCACGAATGCATTCAATCCGACACTGACATCGAACGATACAACGAGCACAATTTCCGATGCAGGGGCTATCTGCACAAAGTCTGGCTCGCTTTCGAATCGGTTATAGCGGAACGTACAGTCGGTTACCGAACGCCATGCACCGGACAGATCGGCAAGAATATGCTCAACGACCCCGCGCAGCACTGCTTGCTCGATCGGTGTTATCGAGCGAGGCTTCCGCGGCTGTTCGGCTGTCCCACCGAGCAATCGTTCGATGAGCGTCAGCGCCAGCGGTGGGCTAATCTCTAAGACTCCTGCGCCGTCGGCACCTTCAATGTCGAACACGTAGAGGCAGTTTGGATTGGTGACCGAGAGGATATACTCCGAGTAGAACAGCTGATCAACCGAGGTTACGTTCACCGTCGCTACCGTTTGCAGCTTCGAAACAAAATAGTAGCTGAGTGTTTCTGCGAATGTTTCGTGGAGATTCTGGATCGAGCGGAGTTGATTTTTCGAAATGCGGTTCGGACGACGGAAGTCGTAGCTAACGACGTCCTGTCGCATCCGCTGGTCAGCGCCGAGTGCTTCGTGCTGCGCTGCTTGCAGTAGGCTATCAATTTCCTCTTGCGTCAGAAACTCAGGCATCGCACCTGTTACTGGATGACGAACTTCGGGAAATAGACGTTCCGAATCTTGACACCTTCGAGAGCGTTGAAGTACGGCTTGAGGTCATTGCGAAGAATCGTCCGCAGCGAGTCACGGAGTTTGAGGTCCTGCAACTCTTCGAGCGTATAGCTCGAGACACGTGCGATGACTCGGTCTTGGATCGGAACCATGAGCTTTTCCTCGACTTCCTTCGCTTTCTCGGCTGGCGATACTTCGATACCAACTGACAACACAACGATGTGCGATGCTGAGCCACGTGGATTGATGAACAGATCACTTTTCGGCGTAACGATTCCCTCGACCTTTTGGACAAGCACCGGTCCAGTTTCCTCTTCCTCCTCGGTCGAATCCTGTGCGGACGCATGCTGCTCCGTCGGTGCGGCAGGTTTACTATCCCCCGACGGTGCGAAAATTTTCAACGCAGCAAGGACAATGCCCGCCTGCACGACGATAATGCCCAAGATAATGCCAATGAGCACCGGTAAACGGATGCCCTTCTTCGGCGGATCCTCCGCGACAAGCTGTTCTTGTTCTACCTCAGCCATGAGAGTATGCTCCGTTATCCACCAACGATGGTACGTAAAAAACGTGCCAAACTGCCAACGGTGAGTATCGGCACTGGAGCGAAAAACTGTTGCAGGAGGCTTCCCCCCACCCTGCAAACGGTGAGGCAGTAAATTTGTTCGCGTGATACGATAGAGGTCAAGACGATGTGGTGCGGGGTACGTGCTCTTCCAGGCGTGTTGCTATGCTGCGTTCTAGCTGCTGTGCAAATCTTCACTGGGCAGGCCGTCGCGGTGGCGAGTATTCCGCTGCGATGGGAGGCCACCATTCAACCTCACGCGCTCGTATCGGCCCCTTGGTCATCACCGAAACCGACAGCCGATGCATCGGCCTCAGCTCGGAAGCTACACTTGGTGGGAGTGGAGCTGCCCTTTGGCAAGGATACGACCGTCCGCGTGCGCTATACTGTAGGTGATACAGCAGGCAACATTCTGCTCAATCCGCCATCGAAAGATCTCGAATTCAGCCTCGAACTGAGCGCGCATCCAGATGCGCCCCCATTTCTTGCGCCGCTCACCCCCGAAGTTTCCAGTGGCATTGAACGTCTCCGGCTTGTCCTGTGTGTTGACGGCTCGATTGCGACAGAGCAATACAGCACGCAGATTGCAGTAGCACTTGCACGTCTGGCTCCCCACCTGGATTCAAGCGATACGGTCGCAATCGTCGCTGCACGTACTTCTCCAGTGCTTATTACGCCGATGACACCCTCGCATGCGCTATCAAGCTATCCAATCACCACCGACACATTCTCCGGTCGTGGGATCAGCCGCATTGCGTATGCCTGCCTGTGGATCCTGCACACCCTCAAGCCGCGAACGCTCATCATCATCACAGGGAGCGATGACTACGGTATGCTCGACGTCCTGCCGAGTGATGTCGTCGAACACGCGCGCACAGCTGGTACTGCGATTTGGTGTATTGTGCTTGGCAATCGAGCGGAAGCTGCACCGTGGGAGTTTGTTGCAACCCACACTGGTGGCAAATGCTACCGTGTATCCTCGCTCGGTCAGAGCCAATTGCTCGAGGATGCTCTCGAGGAGATCGTCCGATCGTACAAGTTCTCCAGTCGTGGTGCTGCAGCTATCCCCGCGGACGTTGCTGCTCGTTTGGAATCTGGCTGCACTGTTGGGATAGTTGCACGCGGTGGAGATTCGCTGCTTGGCGATTGGCTTGTTACACCACCAGCAAGCGCTGCAACGCCACTGCGACAAGTTATCGCGCTCTTTGCATCCGAATCCAGCACGATAGATTCACTCTACCTTCCGCTTCTCGATGCGCTTGCAGCGGTACTCCGAGAAAATCCGTCGCAACCAATCGAGCTCATTGGACACGCCTATCAGGAGGGAAAACGCGACGCTGAGCGCCAACTTGCTGCTGACCGCGTGCGTGCAGTCGCACAAGCGCTCCGCACGCGAGGGGTGCTTCCTGCGCAGCTACGTCTCCGTGCAGTGGGCGACCTGGTTCCGATCTACCCCGTTGCGAGCACAGCAGCAGAGCACATGCTCAATCGCCGCGTCGAGTTCCGGTGGCTTGATCCACGGCTTCTCCCCTACGAGTTGGTTGTTGCTTACTTTTGGAGCGAAACTGATGCGCTCGCTGAGCAGCAGCGCTGGCAGGAACGCGGCTTCAACGCGTATATCGAGGAGGTGATTATCGAGCAACGTCCTGCGTTCCGCGTCAAACTCTGGGGATATGCCACACACCAAGACGCAGAGGCTGCTGCACGCTCGATCGCTCAACGGTACAAAGTGCGCGTGACAGTTGAATGAGACTCTCCACGATGCCGGCGACGAATAGCGAATACTTCTGCAAGGGTGCGGAGCGTATCGCGCACAGCACGGACGCGTGAACGCTCGTCGTTATACCATTCAACGGGGATTTGCTCGATCCGAAAGCCAAGCAGGAGCGCCACGTAGAGCATCTCGATATCAAACGCGAACCCATCAATGACCGCACGGGAGAAAATCTCCACTGCTGCATGTGCAGTGCAGCCTTTGAAGCCGCACTGTGTATCCTCGAACCCTGGCAAGAGCAGTACTTGGACGAGTTTATTGCCAGCGATTCCGATGAGCTCACGATACCACGGTTGATGTTTCCTGATCAAGCCCGGTTGAAGTCGCCGACTGCCAATGACAACATCTGCGCCACTGTCGAATGCAGCACGCATTTTTCCCAACTCTTCGATCGGCGTAGATAGGTCCGCATCGGTGAAGACGCGGAAGCGGCCACGCGCTGCGAGCATTCCGGTTCGAACTGCGGCACCCTTCCCGCAATTGCGCGGCATCGAAAGTACCTGAACGTGTGGAGCAATGGAGCTGGCGACCGCGCTGGTCCGGTCGCTCGACCCATCGTCCACAACGATGAGTTCCCAGGTACACGGCATCGTGCCCAGGTAGGCCAATACTTTTTCGAGCGTGCCAGCGATACGTTCTTCTTCATTGTAGGCAGGAATGACCAGCGAGAGCTCTGGTGCTTGTGCTTGCTCGTTCACGCTACGTGGTTCCGTTGGAGCCCATCAGGAGTTGAACATCGAGGATCAGTCGCCGCAGTTCTGAAGCGGGAAGGTAGTTGTTTTGCCCTTCGTATCGTGCCTTCAACTGTTCGAGCATGCTGAGCGCCTCCTGGTACTTTCGTTGTCCGAGGAGTTCCCAGACTGGGATCAATTCCAGTCGGAGTGGAATCCGCGGGTCATCGGGTTGAATCGCCTTGTAGGCTTCGATCGTGCGTTTGACATCAGTTGTGCGCCCCAGCAATGCATACGCATCAGCAAGGTAGATGTAGGGCGAGTACGCTGGGCTGCGAGCGCCTTGCTCGTAATCGGCGTAGTCCGGATTATTGATGAGTTGTTTTGTTCGCTCGACGATCCTTCGCGCGAAGTCATGCGCTTTATCGAGTGCGCCGCACGCCCAGTAGAACTCGGCGATGTTCTGCATGTCAATATAGTTGAGCGGGAATTGGTCGGGGGACATCACTGTGTTCATCCGATCCAGCACAGCAACGGTGCGTTTAGTATCGCGTTTTTGCTCGAGCAAGAATGCCGCATATTGGAGGAAGAGCCGGCGGTAAGACTCCAGATAATTCCGGGTCGGCTCGTCGTAATAGACGCCGGAATTGTTCAGATTGCGGAATTTGAACCCATAGTGTGGCTCACGGTACGCAACATCAGCGGGGATGTCGTTCATCAAGCATTGCTCCATGACAGCATCGTTGATTGTGACTCCACCGGCGTTCGGTCGTTGCGGAACTGGACAGATGCGGTAGGCCATTCCCTCAAGTCGGAGGTAGTCGCCGAGACCGACGAAGACATCGCTGCCGGGATATCCCACCGTAACGGAAAAGTACAGCGGGCGCGTAAACCGTGACGTTTCGATGATGTTGCGGATAAGCTTATCCTGCACGCGAATCAAGTAGAGCTGCTGGCCGCCTTCGGTGCCGTAGGACTGACCGCTGAAAGTCCACTCCATGTACCCTCGGGCAATGAGCGCAGTATCTCTGGTGAATTGGGCAAGTATCTGGCGATCTACTGGCACACGGACAGTTTCAGCAGGACCGAACGAGTAGCTGAGCGCTTGGTCGCTTTCTTCATCGGTACGAAGCATCGAATCGGGGAACGAAATCGGCACTTTCTTTGCACCCCACGGCTCGAGGTTCTTGAGCTGGTCAATGTACCACAACGTATTCCCCAAGCTCAGGTTGACAATTCGTACATCGCGCCGAATGCCGGCGACATCCTGCAAGTACCACAGTGGGAAGGTGTCATTATCGCCGTTGGTGAAAAGGATTGCATCTTTTTCGCAGCTCTGGAGAATGTTGTACGAGTAGTCAAACGGCACGTAGTTGCCAGCGCGTGAATGAATCGGCCAGCCTCCGATCGCCATGTTCACCGGCACTGCGAGCAATCCGAGCGTAGTTCCTCCGACGGCTGCAAGACGCATCGAAAGACGCTTCGAGAGCGCCTCGATGATGGCATACGTTCCGACACCGATCCACAGGCACCAGACCATGAACGAGCCAGCGTAGAAGTAGTCCCGCTCCCGTGGCTG
>RFIK01000239.1 GCA_003695605.1 Chlorobiota bacterium | reverse complement strand
GTGTTACAGCTCGTCGCGTCCCTTCCATTTTTGAAGCTGATCGACGATGCGTATTTTCCCGCCGAGAGAATTGATGTGGTGTGATGCTATGCATGCTCATGCTGCGCAGGCAGGTCGAACCACCGCGCTCCAAGCAACAGTTTTTCTCGCATTGATGCTTGCGGGCGGGGTAGTGTTTTTCCATCTGCTCGCACTGCCAATGCTGGAGGCAATCTTTCGCGATTCGCTAGGCGCACGCATCGAGCAGGTCAGCCGCTGGTATGAATGGCGGCTGGTAGTAGAAGCCAACAGCGGCGGTGTTTCTGCTCGTGATATGGATGCGAAAGAGTACCTGTTCAACCCAATGCTTGCACTCGCACCGATCACACTTGCGATGGGATTTGTGTTGGCAAGTCTTGTGAGCGCGCTGCTACCGCCTCGAGTCGGGCTGCTTCGAAAAAATCTCGAGCGCGAGATCTCGCAAGCGCTTGGGCGACTGGCTGAGCAAGTCTATGGCGTTGCCGTCGGGTCTGTGGAAACACTCACACTCGCGGATCGGCTCCGTAGTGCGTCGTTGGAAGAACTCGGCGCGCGTGCTACTGAGTACGGCACTCCGGCTGATGAATTGATCCTGCTTCAGCGTGCCTTGCAGTGGGCCTCGGGAGGAGTGCGACGATTGTTCTCTCTTCCGTCCGCGGTTCGACTCTACCTGCGCAATCACTTCACGGTCGAATATGAGCAGGCGGTGCTCGGCAGTATCTACGTTGGTGCAGCGGTGCTCATCATCATCATTGGGCTGCGGGGACTGCAGTTTATCCCGAAGGAGCGGCCTTCACTTGTGCTCTTTGCAATTGCGTTGGAGTTCGTGCTCCTGATCGCGTATGCAGTGACGCTCATGTTCTCGCCTTCCCAAGAGCAGCCGGCGCGGCAGAGCGGTGGATTGGGAGAGCTCTTCGGGCCAGTGCCGTCTGTTTCAAGCCCCATTGCCTCAGTGCACTATGCAGAAAAGTTGCTCCGAATGTTCATTGCGATGCCGCCGCCTGTGCGGAGCGATGACGCTCCCAACCACGAGCAATCGCACTGAAGACAGCAAAATGCACAATTGCTCGTTCGATAGGCGCAACTGGGAACGGGAGCAGTCGGAGGAACCACTCGGCAAGTTCCGACCGAGCAAGGCTCCGAATGACGCGGTCGAACCAGCGCTGGCCTAACAAATACTTCAGCCCGAAGATTCGGCGTTCGTCCGGATGCAGCGTCAGCAGGACTGGCAGATTGACCGCTCCGAACTCCTCCAGTTGTGCTAAGGCTTGCGCGAGTGTCTTGTTCATCGTGCTGTAGCCGAGTGCATTGGCGTTGAAGATTACCGGCACGCCAAACACCTGCTCAAGACGCAGGGCAAACTCGGTATCCCCGCCACCGTACCCCCGCATACGTTCATCTTGCCCGCCAAGTGTGCGGAAGAACCGGGTCGGGAGCGCAAGGTTTCCCGTCGTTAGGTAGTAGGGTGGGATTTGTTCGCCGTGGCGGTACTTGTTCTTGCCGCGGTATTGGATGTAGCGCGCCCAGACGTTCACGGCGGTATCGAGGTAGCGGATATCCCCGACGGATACGCACTCGCGGGTGCAGAGCAGACGGTAATGTTCAGCAAGCCATCCAGGCGATGGGACAACGTCTGAATCGAGCATCGCAAGGAACGGTGCTTCCAGATGCGGGAGTGCTAAGTTCCGCGTGGCGTTCCGCCCGCGGTGCTGATTACCGGGATGGCTCAAGATGCGGTGCGCAAATGGCAGCCGACGGCACGCAAGGAGCTGTCGCACCGTGGCACTTTCGCCATCAATGCAGATGAGCACACGGAAAGAGTCGAACATTTGCTGCTCAAGACCATCGAGACAGCGCTTGAGTTCAGCAGGATTTTCATACGTGGGAATGAGGACATCAAACGTCCAGCTCATTGCGGCTGTTGGGAGCAGAGAATCTCGAATGCAACGTCGGGGAAAACGTAGAGTCCTCGCTTGCCGACGATCCACTCTGCTGCCATCACGGCACCGAGCGCGAAGCCACGTCGTGACTTTGCGCAGTGTGTGATCTCGATCGTGTCGGCTTCAGAGTCGGCGATGATTGTGTGGACTCCTGCAATGGTGCCAACACGAGCTGCGCTGAGCGTAATTGCGCTCTTTGGAATCGGCGGGGCAGGCTCAGTATGAATCGGTGCATCGAACGGCAAGTGACGCTGGAGTGTCTGTGCAAGCATCAGTGCTGTTCCGCTGGGGTAGTCTTTTTTGCCGCGGTGATGGAGTTCATGAATGTGGAGTTGGTAACCGAGCGTTGGTTCCAGCAGTTGTCCGAGCAGTGCAGCAAGTCGGGAAACAATAGCAACACCAACCGAAAAATTCGCACCGATGACAATTCCGATACGCTCACCAGCTGCGGCAAGGTGCGGCGAAGATGTATCCCAGCCTGTTGTGCCGAGCACCAACGGTATACCGGCCTGTGCGCAGAGCATCACATGGTGTTCGACGGCAGAAGCACTCGAGAAGTCGAGCGCAACGTCTGCCACGCGGAGCTGATCAAGCGTGGCGGGATTGCTCCTGCTTGCTCGCACTGTGATGTGGTGGCCGCGCTCGAGCGCAACCAGTTCGATTGCTTTCCCCATCCGCCCGTAGCCGAGCAGTGCCAGGCTGAGCGAATTCATACCGAGGCCACGAGAATATCCGACGAAACAAGCCGCCCTTCGTAGAGTGCGATGCGATGGGTGGCAGGAAAGTGTGCTGCAAAAAATGGGTCGTGCGTCGCGACGATAATCGTCGCGCCGCGTTCGTTTTCCTTCCGGAGTTCTTCTGCCACCATCGCCGTCGTATCAACATCGAGATTGCCCGTCGGTTCATCGGCAATGATGCATTCAGGTTTAGCTGCCAGTGCGCGAGCAATCCCGACTAAGTGGCGCTCGCCCATCGAGCATTCGGAGGGGAATTTTTCGCGGACGTAACTAATGCCGAGTCGAACGAGGACTTCGAGCGTGCGGCGTCGTGCTTGCGAGGCTGGGATGTTCCGGAGCAGGAGTGCAAGGAAAATGTTGTCGAAGATGCTGACATCATCGAGCAACCGAACGTCCTGGAAGCAGATTCCCATTCGGCGACGTAGCTGCTGGATGCGGTGCCGCCTGAGCGTCGTCGTGCGTTGGCCGCTGATGAAGACAGCGCCTTCCGAAGGGAAGAGATCGGCATACAGAAGGCGCAGGAGCGTTGTTTTCCCAGAACCGGTCGGCCCTGTGACCATGAGCATGCTGCCTGAGGGGATCTGAACGCTGAGTACACTCAGTGCAGGGATGGCGTCGAAGTGAATGCTGACGTTTTGCAGTTCGAAATGCATGCCTGGTGCAAGTGGAATCGTTCGCAGCAAAGTTACGGCAGTTTACGCGCCGTGCGGTCCGGTGCGAGGCAGCGGTGCACGATCGCGGACGTAGTGATCGAGCCACCAGCGAATGTCGTAGTCGCTTTCGCTCCGTCGGCCGGCCAGGATATGGTCGGCATTGTCGTAGAGGATGAGCTTGTAGGGGAAGTGCAAGCGCTGAAGTTCAAGCGCCAGATGGAGGCTCTGCTCGGGTTCGACGCGGCGGTCGCCAGTGCCGTGGAGAATCAGCAGCGGTGTTGTGCGAGGCAGTTCGTTAGCCCAGACGAGCACCGAGCGCTCACGGAGTTGCTGCTCGATGTCGCGCGCTGGGTCGAGGAACCGACCGAACGTGCGCCGGATGGGCGACTGAGGCGAGCAGCGGTGGAGCATCGTTGGCGCACCGATCGTTACCGCAGCGCGAAATGCAGTCGTACGGCGCAACATCATGAATGCCATCATTCCGCCGCGACTTCCACCCACCAGACCGATACGGTCGGTGTCCACATAGCCGAGCTGTTCGATTAGGGGAAGCAGGTTCATTGCATCGCGGACATCCCCAGCTCCCCATTCTTCGATGCCCTCGCTGCCGCCATGTCCGCGGTAGTTGCTCGCCAGGACGACGTATCCCCAGCTTGCGATTGTCCCGATGTACTGGAACGCACCTTCTGCTTGGAGCACTGCTCGCGGCCCTGCACCGCCGCGGTTGAAGATCACTACCGGATATGGCGCCGATGCTGGAGGAGGAAGCGCCAAGAACCCACCGATCCGCAGACCCTCGCTCCAGTATGTGATCGCGTACATTTGGACCTGTTCGAAGCGCGCAAACGCATCTGGACTGAGCCGGCGGCGCATGATGTTGCGCGTCGTCGCTGGCATTGGGACTGGACGGCTTTCGAGGAGAGTGCCGTTCGGCGGGAGCTTCATTGCTTCGGCTGGCGGTAGCGCGTGCGGTACTTTTCGGCAAGCCGTGATTGCTTGCTTTCGAGCGAGACACGCCGTCCCTGGATAAACGCAAGCTCAACACGACTGGTCATCGCATCAAGCACATCGCCGCTGGTGACGATGAGCGTCGCATCCTTGCCCACTTCGATCGAGCCGACACGGCCAGCGACTCCGAACATCTCCGCGGGTGTCAGGGTGATTGCTCGGAGTGCAGCATCCTTTCTTAGCCCGAAGCCGACAGCAGTTCCTGCCTGGAACGGTAGGTTCCGTTGCTGCCAAAAGCCTGCGTCGCTCAAGGCGAAGGGAATCCCAGCACTGTCGAGGATTGACGGTAAGCGATAGGGGGTATCGTAGCCTTCCTCCTCGCGCATCGGCAGCGAGTGCACGCGACCGACGATCACGGGGAAGCCGCTCTGCTTGATTTCATCAAGACAGCGCCATGCGTCGGAGCATCCGACCAAAATTGCCCGTAATCCGAAGTGCTTGGCAAATTCGATCGCCCGCAGAATTTGTTTGTACTCCCAGCAGCGAATCATCACTGGCATTGTCCCATCGAAGACTGGGCGGAGCGCCTCGAACCGAACGTCACGCTTTGCATCGGCAAGTCCTGCTGCTGCAGCGCGGGCGTACATCTGAGCGGCGCGGAAAAAGTCGTAGAGCGATTCGATCTGCCGCTCAGCATCACGACGCTGCTCCTGCGGGCTGCGCCGCACCCACGGTGCACGGAACGTTGCCAGCGAGGGGAAGTTGACGACGACCGCAGCCTGAGGACGCAGCGCAATGTCCTCCCGCGTCCAGCCATCGAGCTGCATCACCGATGCGATGCCACTGACAAGTCCACCTTCTGGAGCAACCACAGCGAGCAGTACGCCGTTGGAACGCACCGTTGGGATGACCTCGCTATCGGGATTGTACGCAACGTCGGCGCGGACGTTCGGGTTGAACGAGCCGACCTCCGCAGCATCGCGTGTTGCCCGGACTGCTTCGATCTCGATGAGTCCGATTGTCGTGTGGGGTGCAAAGAGTCCTGGATAGATGTTCTTGCCCTGGCAGTCAATGCGAACTGCGTCGGCTGGAATGGGTACGTCGCTCCCAACGGCAACAATCTTGCCGCGATCAAAGAGGACCGTTCCCTGCTCGATAATTCCACCGGAAATGGTATGCACTCGCCCGCCCACGAGCGCAATTGGCTTCTGCTGCGGCTCGCCAGGCGTTTCCAGATGCATCGCAGCACTTGCTGCCGTCGCAAGGAACAATCCAACGATCAACTTCTGCATGGTAGGAGCACCGTGAGTGTTCGTGGTTTCAAAGATACTTCGCAGCAAAAAAGAAATGCCCCTCGACGTCACCACAACATCGAGGGGCACTCCCCGAGACTTTCACCACCACAACGAAAGGAGGCATCACGTACTCTCTCCCAGCGCGAAAATAATACGCCGCCACCACCGATGCAAACACTTTTTACGTTCGGTGTTAGGGGCAAAAATTTTTCTGGGAGAGGATGCCGTTTTGGCACGGTTTTGCATAGATGGTCGGCGCTACCCTCTCGCCAGCGGGGTTATTGCGCTGGATGTTCTTCTGATGCCGTGCTGTCTGCAACTGGCGGAGGTGCGGCGGAGCTGCGGGCCAGCAATTGCCGGAGCGGCGGCATCTGGTGCCCAACGAGCACAAGGAGGATCAAACCGCAAGAAACGGCAGCATCGGCAATGTTGAAGACCCACCACCGCTGGAGAACAACGCTCCCGAGATGGATGTCGGGAATGTCCACGTCGAGAAAGTCCACCACACGGCCGTAGAACAGTGGCGCTTCGCCATAGAGGACGCCGTAGAAGACGCGGTCAATCACGTTGCCGATCGCACCGGCCAGGATGAGTGCGATTGCCAGTTGAATCTGCCAAGCGACGCGCTGCTGATGCATCCGGCGCAGAAGCACCGCGAGCACGATTGCCGCAATGATGGAAAAAAGGCTCAGCGCAATTTTCGCTGCGCCGAATTCGATGCCGAACGCCATGCCAGGATTTTCGACGAACGTAATGCGGACTGCATCACCGATGAGCGGGAACGATTCCCCGATGCGCATGCCGGGATGCTCGATACCCAAGAGCGAAAACCCCTTCACCGCAAGCTTTGTCGCTTGATCGAGGAGGACGATCCCAATGACGACTGCACCGGTCCACCAGCGTTTCATAGTCCCGCAAGCTCCTGTTTTCGTGTGCGCTGTGCTTGGACGTAGGCGGTGAACTCTGCAAGCGGCAATGTGTTGAGCACATCCTGCGCACGGAGCTTGCCACGCCGAGCGACCGTGATGCCATCGGCCAGCTCGAGCATTCCTTCGGTGCTGTGGGCGTCCGGGTCAATGGCGATTCGGATGCCAAGCTCGCATGCGCGCTGGTGGTAACGCCAGTCGAGATCGAGCCGATAGGGGTTGACGTTGAATTCGATCGCCGTTCCGGTGCGTGCTGCCTCCTGAAGCACCCGCTCAAGGTCGAGCCGATAGCCATCGCGGCGGAGCAACAGCCGTCCAGTTGGATGGCCGAGGATCGTCGTGTACGGGTTGCGCAGCGCACGGCAGATGCGCTCTGTTTGCTCATGCTCGGGAAGATCGAAGTGCGAGTGGACGGAAGCAACCACAAGATCGAACGATGCCAGGACATCATCTGGGTAGTCGAGTGAGCCATCGGGCAGAATGTCGCTTTCGATGCCATGCAGGATGCGGATGCCAAGTCCGCGCTGGTTGAGCGCCTCGATGGCGGCACGTTGCTCGGCGACGCGTTCGATGCTCAGACCTCCAGCATAGGCTGCGCTTTGGCTGTGGTCGCAGATGGCGATGTACTCGAATCCAAGCTCTGCCGCTGCTCGTGCCATTTCCTCGAGGGAGTGCTTGCCGTCGCTCCAATTGGTGTGGACGTGCAGCATACCGCGCATGTAGTCCATCGTCACCAGCGGCGGGATGCTTTCACCGTGCCGCAGCCGTTCGGGGAGCGTTGCATCATCTCGGAGCTCCGGCGGAACGTAGGGCAATCCGAAGTGAGCAAAAACATCTTGTTCGGTCGGGAGCGGTGGGAGGCTAGTTCCACCAGTTACGGCGTGGATAAATGCTGAGCTGCCCGTTGCAGAAAAGAGTGCAGTGCCGGCGTCATGCGGTGTGGCAAGGAAAATCTCCGCGACGATATCACGTTCGAGCGAGCGATACGATCGCGCACCGCTCGGTACAAAATCTGGGGGAAGGGGAAGTACTCCTGGTGAGTCCGCGATCGCAACGATTGCAAGGGAGCTGACGACTTCGGCGCCGCGCCGAAGCTCACCAGCGGGATAAACTTCCTGTGCTCCGTGATCGAGCAAGAACGAGCGAAGTTCATCGAACAGGCGCCAGCATTTGTGCCGTTGGAGGCGTCCGCGAGTCGAGCGCCAGAAGGCGATCGCCTCCAGGAGCGATGCTTGAGATTTTGCAGTGAAACCTTTGCACCGTGCGATTCGGCCGTCGCGACAGGCACGTTCGAGGTCTTCGATGCTCGTAATGCCGCAGTCTTGCCAGAGTTGCCGGGCTCGTTTTGCCCCGATACCACGAAGCTCGGTGAGTTGCACAACGCTGGCGGGTATCGTTCGCTCGAGCGTTTCCAGGTGGCCGATGGTACCCGTTTCGGCAAGCTCGACCAGTATACCCCGAATGCCCTCGCCAATGCCGCGTGCTTGCTGGATTGCATCGAGTGCCAATGCTTGGTCGAGCGCCATATCCAGTGGCGCAAGAATCTCTGCAGCACGGCTGAATGCACGTGCTTTGAAGGGATTTTCGCCAGCCAACTCTAACAGCAAGGCGTAACGCTCGAGCAGGTGGGCAGCATCGCGACAATGCATCGCTGGAGCGTGCTAAAAGCCAAGTTCGACGAGCTTGGCAATGTTCTTCGAAACGTCTGCTGCCGAACGCTCCAGGAGAGCGTGCTCTTCCTCGGTAAGCTCGATTTGGAGTATCTGCTCGATACCGCTTGCACCGAGCTTGACCGGTACGCCGATGCACACATCGCGCAAACCGTACTCGCCGTCGCAGAGCGCCGAGCAAGGGAGGATTCGCCGCTTGTTCTTGACGATGCTTTCAACCATTTCGACTGTCGAGGCGGCTGGAGCGTAGTACGCTGAACCAGTTTTGAGGTAGTTGACAATCTCGATGCCGCCATCTTTCGTGCGCTGAACGATTGCATCAATGCGGTCGTTCGGGAGAAGTTGCGAAAGCGGGATGCCAGCAACTGTCGTGTATCGCACCAGCGGTACCATTGAATCGCCATGACCGCCCAGGAGCAATGCCTGGATGTCTTCGACCGAACAGCCAAGCTCCAGTGCGATGAACGCCCGGTAGCGTGCAGTGTCGAGCACGCCTGCCATGCCGAAGACGCGATGCCGCGGAAGCTTGGTAACGCGGAGCGTCAGATACGTCATTACGTCGAGCGGGTTGGAAACGATGATGAAGATCGCATTCGGCGAGTGCGCAACAGCTTGCTCTGCACACGATGCGACGATCTTCGCGTTCGCTGCCAGGAGGTCGTCGCGGCTCATGCCAGGTTTCCGCGCTAAACCGGCGGTGATGATGACGATGTCCGAGTTCGCGGTCGGCTCGTAGGAATTGGTG
>RFIK01000238.1 GCA_003695605.1 Chlorobiota bacterium | reverse complement strand
TGGATGCGACACGTCGCCTGATTGCACTTGTCGGTGAGCCTGTGGTTGCACCTTCAGCGAATCGGTCGGGCAGACCGAGTCAAACATGCGCAGAGCACGTCTTCGATGACCTTGGCGGGACTATCGCCGCCGTCCTCGATGCCGGACCGTGCGCAATCGGCATCGAGTCAACAGTGCTCAATTTGACTGCGGAGCCAGCTACCATCGTTCGTCCTGGCGCTATCGAAGCCGCTGACCTGGCGGAGATCCTGGGCTATGAACCTCCAATCGCGTACCACAGTGGAACTGGAGCTCCGATTGCACCTGGCATGAAGTATCGGCACTATGCTCCGCGCACTCCCGTATTTTTGACGAGCTCGCTTGAGACAATTCCGTCTGGTGTGCTTGTACTGACCACAGCGCAAGTGGAAAGTGACCGCTTTCGAACACGACCCCTAACGCGCCAAACGCTCTACGATGAGTTCCGCAGAGCGGACCGCGAACACGTTCCAGCGATCTACGTGCTGATTACCCCTGACGTTCGTGCTGACCGCGCGTTAATGAATCGGCTCGAAAAAGCCTCAGTTTCGGCTCTCCGTGCCGATGATATACCACCGATGAGTTGAACGATTCGACATCGCCGTCCATGCTCGACTGCACTATGGTTGAACGTACCGTCGTCGTCCGAAATCGGGCAGGGTTGCATACTCGCCCCGCTGCAATGATCGTCAAACGGGCTGCACAATTTGCATCCGACATCTACCTTGAAAGCGACGATCACATGCGGATCAACGCCAAGAGTATCATCGGCGTGATGACGCTCGCTGCTGCGCAAGGGACCACGCTCAAACTCATCGTTTCTGGACCTGACGAAGAGCAAGCTGCTGAAGCAATCGCCGAGCTTTTCGAGACTGGCTTTGGCGAACCACTCTAACATGCACCACACCAATGGATAGCGACGCCGGAGGACCACGGACACCCCCATCACTCCGATTCCAGGGCATCGCCGCTTCCCAGGGTATTGCCATCGGGCATGCGGTCATCTTCCGCGCACCACAGGAGCGATTGCTCCACTGGCGTAGTGTGCCACCACCGGAGCGTCCACACCATCTGGAGCGTTACCAGAATGCTCGCAAAGTGCTCCTCGACTCTATCCGTGCTGGGATGAACCTCGCTGCCGGTGCGCTCCCCGAGGCTATGGCAATTGTCGAATCATACGAACTCATCATCAGCGACCCAGCAATCGAAGGAACCATCACACATCGTATCCTCGGCGAAGGAATGCCCGCTGAAGTTGCCGTCAGCACTGTTTACGACGCACACATCCACGCACTCGCCAACGCAAGCGATCCGCTCCTTCGTGAGCGGCGCTACGACTTGGAGAACATTCGGCAAAAGCTCGTCGCTGCCCTGCTCAGCCCATCGGCCACCAGTGAGTCGTTACGCGATGCAATTATTGTCGCTCCATCACTCCTTGCCTCGGATGTCCTCCAGTACCACGACCAAGGAGCCAGGGGTATCGTAACCGAAGTCGGCGGAATTTCCAGCCACGCATGCATCGTTGCCCGAACGCTCGGCATGCCTGCCGTTATCGGCATTCGCAATGCGACGCGGCTGCTCGACGACAATGTTCAAGTCATCGTTGACGGCACGAACGGACTTGTACTTGTCTCGCCGGACGAAACCACTACCGCGCACTATCGAGCGCTCCGCCAGATACGCACCCACCATCGTCCAATCCATAGCGAGATTGTTACGACGACCGATGGTATTGCAATTCCAGTGTATGCCTCGGTGGATTCTCCCGATGACGTTCCCTTTGCCCTGGCGCAGGGTGCCGATGGCATCGGCCTTGTGCGGACGGAATTCCATTTGGTGCACTTGAATCACTTCCCCAGCGAGCAGGAGCAAACCGCATGGTACCGTGCCATTGTTGAGCGTGCATATCCGAAGCCTGTCACACTTCGCATCTTCGATCTTGGCAGTGATAAAGTGATCGCTGGAATGCCGCATGAACAGAATCCTGCACTCGGACTGCGTGGGCTGCGCTTTCTCCTCCGGCGCCGCGACTTGCTCAGTGCGCAGCTACGGGCAATCCTCCGTGCATCAGCACAGCAGACGGTGCGGCTCCTTGCGCCAATGGTGACCACAATGGAAGAAGTGGAGACCCTGCTTACGCTACTCGAATCAGCAAAGCAAGAACTCCGCGATAATCGAGAGCCGTTCGACGACCGCATCCCCCTTGGTATCATGGTCGAGACTCCCGCAGCAGCTCTCCTTGCTGATCAACTCGCAGGGCATGTAGCATTTTTTAGCATCGGGACGAACGACCTGACGCAATACACACTCGCCGCGGACCGAACGAGTAATCTGGTGGCGTACCTTTTCGATCAGCTTCACCCGGCGGTGCTGCGACTCCTCCAGATGATCGTTTCAGCTGCAAAACGACGTGGGATCCATGCCGAGCTCTGCGGTGATTTGGCAACATTCCTCTCGGCAACGGAGCTGCTCGTTGGGCTCGGCATCAGGGCTCTCAGCGTTGCGCCGACATCCATTCCGGCGCTGAAAGAAAAAATCAGCGCTATCAATGCTGCCCAAGCAGAGCGACTACTTGAGCACGCGCTTGCAACCAGCGATTCAGCGGCCATCCGAGCATTGTTGAATAATCAGCACTTGTCCCCATGATGGGAAACCTTGCAAAGCTCACAATCGCGAATCTCCAGCTCTACTCGTACCACGGCGTATCCACGGAAGAGCAGCAGCTTGGTGGCCGCTACGAAGTAGATGCCGAATTGTACTACGACGCCAGCTGTGCAATTACCAGCGACGAGCTTGCCTGGGCCGTCAACTATGCTGATGTGATGGCATGCATCGCAGACGTCGTCAGTGCAAAGCGCCGGCGATTGATCGAGACGCTCGCGCGCGATGTTGCTGATGCGATTTTAGAACGATTCGACCAAGTCCAGACAGTCTGCATTCGTGTTCGCAAGCGCACGGTCCCCGCGGGAATGGTTGTCGATTTCGTGGAGGCAGAATGGCGATCGCATCGTCATCAGTAGCGGTGCGCGTCCTTCTGGCGCTCGGGAGCAACCTCGGCGATCGGATTGGATATCTGCGCGCCGCAACGGCTGCGATCGTCGAGCGAGGATACCTCGAGCGTGTTCGCTTCTCGCCGATCTACGAAACCGCTCCGGTCGGCTGTAGCGACCAACCCAACTTCCTCAATTGCTGCATCACAGGAACGACATCACTTCCACCCGATCAGCTTCATTCCACTCTCAAAGCACTGGAAGTCGAACTTGGCCGCAAGCCACGCCCGCGCTGGCACGAGCGGGAAATTGACGTCGACCTCATCCTCTACGGCAACCTCATCCTGCGCACTCCGGAGTTGGAAATTCCCCATCCACAGGCACTCGAGCGAGCGTTCGTCCTCATTCCAGCGCAAGCAATCGCTCCCGAGTGGATCTTCCCAGGTACTGGGCGTACAATCGGCGAGCTTGCTGCCACAGTGAAGGCAGAGCCACCTCTGCGACAGATCGAGGAATCACTTTTTCACTAAAACGATCGCCCACAACTGCAACAAGTGGACTTTCGCCGACGCAAAGCGATTTTTGCACTCACCACTGTTGCTGGAAACAGACCGTGCCGATCCCTGACGCACTCATCAGCGAACTTCGCCAACGTGCCGACATCGTCGGTGTTATTGGGCAGTACGTTCAACTCCGCCAACGTGGAAAAAACTTCGTTGGACTCTGCCCGTTCCACCCAGAGAAAACACCGTCATTCAACGTCAGCCCTTCGCTTGGCATCTACAAATGCTTTGGGTGCGGCAAAAGCGGAGATGTCTTCACTTTCCTCAAAGAATACGCTGGCATGAATTTCGCCGAGGCGGTTCGGCATGTTGCCAGCCAGGTGGGGATCTCAGTCCCAGATGAACCATCGCATTCGGGTCAGGCGCTCGAACATCGTCGGCGCGTGATTGCTGCATTGGAAGCTGCATGTGAGCTCTTCCAGATGCACGCACAACACTCCGCCGACGCCCAGAACTTTTTCCGCGAGCGGATGGTGCCAGCCGAGATTATCGAACGCTTTCGGCTGGGGTATGCCCCAGGACGCTGGGACGCAACTCTTGAAGCATTACAACAGCGCGGGTTCTCTCTGGAAATCCTCGTCGAAGCTGGCTTGGTAGTCCGCCGGGAGGATGGTACCGCATACGACCGCTTCCGCCACCGCGTGATGTTTCCCATCGCGAACGTTTTCGGCACGATCATCGGATTCGGCGGACGCTACCTCGGCGATGACCCCGCTCAGCCCAAGTACATCAACTCGCCGCAGACAGCACTCTACGACAAGAGCTCGGTACTCTATGCACTCGACCGCGCACGGCATGCGATTCTCCGCCAGCAGCATGTTCTCATCGTCGAAGGCTATATGGATGCACTGGCGCTTCATTCCATCGGACTTGAGCATACCGTCGCAACAAGTGGGACTGCCCTGACTGAGCAACACGTGGAGGTTCTACGCCGATTCACCGATCGGATTGTCCTTGTCTTCGATGGCGATCACGCCGGACGGGATGCAGCCCACCGTGCGCTCACCCTCGCACTACGCAACGGCATTGGGGTCGAAGTCATCCTCTTGCCAGAAGGCGACGACCCCGACAGCCTTGTCCGCAAGCGAGGTGCAGATGCGACGAAAGCGCTGCTTGAGCGGCGTCTGTCACCGGTCGAGTTCCTCATCACATGGAGTAAAGCGCGCGCCGACTGGTCCGACCCACACGCGATGACAACGGAGATTCGCTCGCTGGCGAAAATTCTTGCAAGCACTCCCGATGAACTTTACCGCGAACTTCTCCTCCGCGAATGCTCCGATCGGGTCGGTGTGCGTCGCGAGCTTCTCCTATGGTCGCTGCCGCCAGCACCGAAAACGCGCCGTACCCAGCGGGCACTGAACGTCGCGCCTCCTCCTCCAGAACCGCTGCCGTCAGCCGCTCCAGTGCCCATCCTTCCTGAAGAGCTGGAGCTTCTGCGCGCAGTTCTCTTTTCGCGAACAGTAGCTGCGGTGCTTTTCGACGACTATCTCTTCGAACCGGCCACGCTGCTTAGTCCCGTTGCCGAGCACCTCCTCCGATCGCTTGCTGAGCATCATCGCTGCCATCGAGGTGACGAGCCGCTCGGCGCAGCTATTCCGACGCTCCCACTCGACGACCATGCCCGCCAGCTTGCTGAGTGGATCATCTTCTCCAGCGAAGAAC
>RFIK01000237.1 GCA_003695605.1 Chlorobiota bacterium | reverse complement strand
CTCCTGGCGCCGCTCCTCGACGGTGAACGAATCAATCGAGAATGCGGTGCCCTTGCACGAATCGCTCAACCACGACCAGAGCGAGCGCCACGGCACCACGCCGCGATAATTCGGCGGCGCCAGTCCCGTCACAAAGCGCCCAGCATTATCCAGAACGGTGACATCGAAGGTGATTTCGTCGGGGTAGCGCGCATCATCGAGCTGACGCGGATAGAGTTGGACGATGCACCCTGATGGCATCGGCGGGAGGCTGTCCGGGGGAAACTCTCCGTTCGTTGCGAGCGTATCTCGCGGAAGGGATACGTTCGGCATCGCCTGTGCCTGCTCGAGCACATCCTCGGCACTGACGAATAGCGTTGTATCGGTAAGGAGTGGGCGGTATCCTGATGGCGGACGGAGCTCTTCGATACGCTTGACGAGGGTTTGCGGACAGCCGAGCACTGCGATTGCGAGACACAACAGCAGCAGCCTGCTAATCCGATGGTGTGTGGAGCTCCAAAATTTCATACACTTGCGCGACCGAACCAATGGGGCAGTCGGTGTGGAGATCGGATCGTATCACTGCCCGCAAAGTTACAGTCGCATCGTCGCGCCGAAGCTGCGCCATCAACGCTTCACTCCCGACGAGCGCGTAGTATTTGAGCGAGCGCAAGTCACCGCCAACTTCGAGCACCCAACAGAGCACCGTTCCACGGGGCCCAAGCATCGGATTGATCCGTCCTTTGAGCACTACCGCATCGGGAGGAACTGGCTGTGCCGAGCGGCATCCATTACTGATGAGCAGCGCTTCCCCAAGAGCCGAGAGCAGAACAAGCCACCCGACGAACCGCATCAATTGAGCCTAGGACGAGGAAGCTTTACTGTCGCAGCGGTCATGCGCCGCTGAGCAGCACGTTTGCGCCACCGAAGGTACACTCCGACGGCGATCGCAGCAGCAATCAAGTATGGCGTAACCAGCATCAGGTAAATTCCGTCACGCAATGCCGAGACAAATGCCGAGTTATCGGTTGTTTCCACCGATGATTTGCACATTGCGCACTGCGCCAGTAGCGTCACTGCCGAGGCTCCCACAGCGACGATTGCTGCAGTAAACATTCGCACTAGGCGCGCACTGTTACCCGCTCCGACCCCTCGCGCTAACGGCGATGGGTGTGTAACGGCGCTTGCCGGTGCTTGATGTTGAAAGAAATTCCACGTCATGGTGCTACAAGAGCATGGCTACCGAGGATTGCACCTCCTTCGGGAAGGAATGCGATTGTCATCACGACTAGAAACAGCAGTGGCGCAACCACTGCATAGATCAGACTCAAGCGTTCATAGCCTAAGTGCATGAAGACAGCCATGATCATCCCTGCCTTCATAAGCGCCACGACGACGAGCAGAATTGGCTTCCACGGCTGTGGTACGTGGACGACGTCAATAAAGTACGCCAGCGCGCTGAGAATGAACAGCCACAGCCACACAACCAAGTATTTGCGAATCGGAACGTGCGTGCCTTCTGCCATCGGATCTCCGTCAGAACAAGTAGAACATCGTGAAAATGAACACCCAAATCAAATCCACAAAGTGCCAGTAGAGTCCGGCGATTTCGACCAATTGATACGAGCCGCGCCGATCGAGTGTGCCACGAGCAACCATCCGCGCAACAATAGCCAGGTAGATCACTCCACTGAGCACGTGGAGGCCGTGAAAACCCGTGAGCGTGAAAAAGTATGCGCCGAATTGCGGCGGACCGTAGGGATTCCACCATGGACGCGTCCCGTGCGCAATCAGATGGGACCACTCGTACACTTGGCAGCCGACGAACGTCAAGCCCAGCAGCATCGTCAGCGTCAAGAAGAGCACGGTTCGCTTTTTATTTCGCTCGTAAGCATTTGCGACGGCAAGCGCCATCGTGCCGCTGGAACTGACGAGAATGAACGTCATGATTGCGATGAGTAGGAGCGGAATCTCCTTGCCGCCTATGTGGAGAGCAAACACGTGGGCTGGATTGGCCCACGTCCCGATGCTCACGCGCGTAAACCCATAGCTGACGAGCAAACTGCCGAAGGTAAGTGCGTCAACGACGATAAAGACCCACATCATCACTTTCTGCCAGCTTGCTCGGAACGGCGAGCGCAGAGTGTATTCCTGAAACTCTTGCGCCAGATTTGCGACTGCTGTTGCCATTGGAAACGGGAATCAACCGCGGTTGAACATTTACAGAGACGTCCACAAAAACAGAAGCACAATCCACAGCCAGACGGCATCCACAAAATGCCAGTACGTCGCCGTCATCCCTACAGCGCGGATAAGCTGGGACCATCGGCTGCGACGACGGATGTGAATTGCGCAACGCAGCAGTGCACCAAGTCCACCGACGACGTGGAGACCGTGCACCGCCGTCAGAACGTAGAAGAAGCTGCTGTGCGGATTTGTCGTCATAAAGACACCTTGGTTGGCAAGGATGCTCCATGTAATCAGCTGCGACGCTAAAAATGCCAGCGCAAGAATAAACGACGCAGCAAGCCAACGCACAAAGCTTTGCTCTTTCCTTGCAAGGAATCGTCGCGCTTGGATGAGCGCAATGCTGTTGGCAACAAGGAGTACAGTGCTGATCCACAGAGTTGGCGGCAGAACAAACGACAAGGGTTCGCCACCTACCCGCACGATATACGCACTCGAGAGCGCGGCAAAGAGCACCGTCAGCGTTCCCAACCCGAGCCACATGCCGAACTGCCAGCTCGGTACAGCCAGCGACTGGGGATCATCGTCGTTCCCCCACCAGCCGTTACCACGATCCGGTGGCGGTGGAACGATAAGGCGACGTCGCGTTTTTTCAAGCGTGGTATCCATTGCTGTGCCCGTTGGTGTGTCCATTGACCGCTACTGCTGCGCGGTGGTGCTCACCACTTGGCTCGACCTCGACCGGTACTGTTTGAGGCACAAAATCGGCTGATGCTCCTGGCACGCTGTAATCGTAGGGCCAGCGGTGCACTTCTGGGAGATGCTCGCCCCAGTTTCCATGCGGTGGAGGCG
>RFIK01000236.1 GCA_003695605.1 Chlorobiota bacterium | reverse complement strand
GGCAAACCAGCGCGCGCACTTGCTGTGCTTGAGCGACCGTATGAGCAGCGAGCCTGGATTCAGCTTCCCGATGAGCGAGTCCGAATGCAGTACATGGAGCTGATCTGCAACACACTCATCGAAGCGTATCACGCAACGGGCAACATTCTCAAAGCTGAGGACGTTCGGATGTTCCTTTCCCACATGGGGGTGCTGTCTGCGGCCACGTACGGTGCCGAGGCTTCACCGACGATGTCTTCACCAAGGCAGTAACTGCTGCAACCTACCGCGGAGTGGGTTGTAATTTGCACGCCGAACTTCTGCGTGTAGAATGTTCGGTGCATTCCACACAACCATCTGCAGCAATTCCCAATGACTGCTTCCGACTACGCGACCGCGCATCGTGCACGTTTTGTCCGTGAGCTCGGAGAGTTTCTCCGTTTTCCCAGTATCAGTACCCTTGCAACCCATCGCGACGACGTCCACAGTACAGCGCAATGGCTTGCCGATCATCTCCAAACGATCGGTGCTCAGGTCTGTCAGGTAATACCCACGTCCGGTCATCCGGTCGTTTATGCAGAGTTTCACGCGAGCGTGCCCAATGCGCCGAGGCTCCTCTTTTACGGTCACTACGACGTTCAGCCTATTGACCCACTCGATGAGTGGATCGCACCGCCTTTTGAGCCGACAGAGCGCGACGGTGTACTCTTCGCGCGCGGTGCGACTGACGATAAGGGACAAGTTTTTCTGGTCATCAAAGCGATCGAATCGTGGTTGCAAGGAGCTGGGACGCTTCCCTGCACGGTGAAGCTGCTCATCGAAGGCGAGGAAGAAATTGGTTCACCCAATCTCAAAGGATTTCTCCAGGCGTATCGCCAGCAATTAGCCTGTGATGCGGTGCTCATCTGCGATACGGCGATGTTTGCACCGGATGTCCCATCACTCGTCTATGGTTTGCGAGGCCTTGCGTACCTTGAGCTGACCGTCCAAGGACCAAAGCGGGATCTCCACAGCGGTTCGTATGGTGGTGCTGTCGTCAATCCTGCCAATGCGCTGGCTCGCATCATTGCAGCGCTGCACGACGATGCAGGAAAAGTTGCAGTCCCTGGCTTTTACGACGATGTGCGTCCGCTCGATGACAACGAGCGCGTATTGATTGCATCCTTGTCGTTCGATGAGGAAGCGTACCAACGGGAACTCGGTGTACCAGCGCTCGGCGGAGAGGCGGGATACACCGTCCTGGAGCGGCTCAGCGTTCGTCCGACGCTCGATGTTAACGGTCTGTGGAGCGGATTTACTGGCGACGGTGCAAAAACAGTGCTGCCTGCCAGTGCGCATGCGAAGATTTCGATGCGTTTGGTGCCTGATCAGCGTGCCGATCGAATAGCTCGGCTCGTTGCAGAACACATCGAGCGTAGTGCGCCTGGTGGGGTGCGTGTATCGGTTCGCACGCTCCATGGCGCTGATCCGGTTCTTGTGGATCGGGAATCGCTGCCGATGAAGGCAGCTGCACGTGCGCTCGAGCAAACTTTCGGTCGGTCGCCTGTTTTCCAGCGGGAAGGGGGCTCGATCCCTGTCGTGAGTCATTTCCAGCAGATGCTCGGAGTACCTGTTGTGCTGATGGGGTTTGGGTTGCACTCTGACGGTGCACACTCACCGAACGAGCATTTTCACCTTGCGAACTTTTACCGCGGTATCGAGGCAGTTGCTCGCTTTCTGGAGGAGCTGCAGCGTGGAGCGTAAACCGCGTGGCGCCGAACTGGCGTTGGTTGGGGTAACGCTCCTGTGGGCAGGGACGTTTCTGCTCATCAAACGTGCGCTCCAATGGAGCGACCCCATTGCGCTCGTGACGGTGCGTTTTGCTTTAGCAACGGTGGCAGCGATCATTGTGTGGAGGAAGTCACTCTCCAGGCTCTGGGAGGATCGCAGCCTTCTGCAGCACGGCATGGTGCTTGGTGTGACGTTTGGCATTGGATTTTTCCTCCAAACGTGGGGGCTGCTCCACACAACGATTGCCCGGAGTGCATTTTTCACTGGCACGTTCGTCGTGTTCGTGCCGCTACTGCAGCGGATCGTCTGGCGCCGTCACCCAACAGCGAGGGAGTGGTGGGGCGCTGCACTCGGGATCATCGGCATCGTATTGCTTTCGAATCCCGACGGTGGCAGCTTCAATCGGGGCGATGCAGCAACACTCCTTGGTGCACTTGCATGGTCGTACTACATGGGGTACATGAGTTATGCCGGCATCGAGCACCTAGGATCGCTTGGAACTGGAGGTCTGGTCATCTTGCAGTGTGGAGTGACGGCAGCGTTCGGTGGAGTCTGGCACCTTGCAGCACATCTGCTCAACTTTTCGGACGTATCGTTCCTGGGGCAGTTCTCGATAACGTGGAATCTCGATGTTGTCATCGCGGTGCTCTACACAAGTATCCTGGCATCTGTGCTGGCAACGTATATCCAGACGCGGTTGCAGCCCGGTGTTTCTGCTACAAGGGTTGCGCTGATTTTCGCGCTCGAGCCAGTCTTCGCTACGCTGTTGGGGATCGTTGCCAACGGGGAGCGTTTGACCCAACGCGAAGCAATAGGTGCCGCGGCGATCGTTGCAGCAGCAATGCTTCCTGCAGTGGTTCAACTTTCGCAGCAGCGATGACGAAAGCAGAGATCCGCCGGCGATTGATCGCAGCACGAGGGCAGCTGTCGCCAACCGAACGCCAGGAGTATTCCCTCGCCATTGCTGAACATCTCTGGGCGCAGCCAGAGTATATCATGGCGCGTGCGCTCCACGTGTACTTGCCAATTCGAGGAGAAGTAGATACCCAGCCGATCATCGAGCGTGCCTGGAGCGAAGGGAAAAGCGTCATCGTGCCTGTTCTGACGCAAGGTGCATCCGAACTTGCTCACGCAGTACTGACAGCTGCAAGCCAACGTACCGAAGGCCTGTACGGTATTCCTGTCCCAGCTGATGCTCCGTTGCTCAGTGCTGCCGAACTTGAAGCGTCTGCGCCACTGGTTCTGGTGCCTCTTGTTGCATTCGATCGCATGTTGTACCGCGTCGGCTATGGCAAGGGGTACTACGATCGGTTCTTGTCGAGCGTGCCGTTTGTGCGGTTTGGTCTGGCGTATGCGATGCAGTTCGTCGAGGAGATCCCGCGGGAAGAGCACGATCAGCAGCTCGATGCTGTCATCACTGAACTCGGTGTGGTGCGACGATGATACGCATGTTTTTGATTCTTGTTACCACAAGTGCAATCGCCATTGCGCAGTGCACCGATGAACTCTTGCTCGATGGCAGTGAGCCATTGGTCGAGGCCCAGCTCGATACAACTGGCCTCTGGTGGGCGATCACCGCGCCCTATGCAGGGCAGCAGCGGCTGGTCATCAATGGCTATCGAAATGCAAGCTACGACCGGGTCGGCCGTCCGGTTCTCTCCGCTGAGGGTAACCACTGGGCCGCGTGGGTACAACGAGCCGGCATGTGGGAACTTCTGGTAGATACCGTGACGATCCCAGTCCGCTGTGCGCAGCCGACAGCATTGGTTTTTGCGCCAAATGCTGCGGTGGTTGCGATCGGTTGCATGGAAGGATCAGCCGAAATCATCGCGCATCGCGACAAGCAGTACACTGCTGTGCGGCGGATCAGTGGACTTCTGCTCTCGCCTGATGGCGCACACATCGCATGGACGGAGAAGCTCCAGCAGCAACAGCGTCTCATCGTTGATGGCAGAGAGGTCGCGACTGCCGATGAATTTCTCCTGGCAGGGTTCTGGAGCAATCAACGTCCGCTCTACGCCCAGCGTGCAGGCGGCCAGTGGCGTATCATGCGCGATACAGAGCATGTTGCAGGTCCGTTCGAAAGTGTCCGTGCTATCAACGTCAATCGCACCGGAACTGCCGCAGTTGCGCACGTGCAGAATCTTGGCTGGCATTTGGTGCTGCTGCTCGGCGAGGACTACAACCGTCCGCTCCCAAGCCAGCAATACGATAGCGTTTGGTCAGTGGTGCTGCATCCATACATGCCCCAGTACGGTGCTCTTGCGAGCCGACAGGGCACCTTCTTCCTGCTGCATAGTGGCACCGAGTACGGCATTGGGCGCTTTCCACTTGAGCGCGTCAGCTTTACTCCCGAGGGAAGCGAACTCTACGGACTCGGCTGTGATGTGGACTGTTTTCTTGTGCTCGATGGGCAGCGCCTGCCACTGGGGCAGGATCTGAGTCCGGCACAGGTGATCGCACGGCGGCCTGGATCGAAGACATTTTCGTACGGTACGCCGACGAATCTCTTCGTTCGTCGAACCGACAAGGCTACCTTTACCTACAGCCGGATGTGCGACGCAGTGCTACCGCCGATTTACAACCGCCGCAGAGGCCGCTATGAGGCACTCGGGATTGTTCAAGGGCGGTTGTATCTGCTCAGCTGCCTGTGAGTGTCACGAGCAGCTACGCGATCGCTTTGGTTTGTGCGATGACTTCATCGTAAGGTGGCTCAACGCCGGGACTGGGCGAAGCAACCCAGATGTAGCGAATCGTGCCGCTGCCATCGAGGATGAACACAGCACGGTTGCTCGTGTGGTAGCCTTCCAGACCTGCGAGGTTTTGGAAGAGCACGCCGTAGAGCTTCGAAACAGAGCGATCGAAGTCGGAAAGGAGAACAAATGGCAGCGAGTACTTTGTGGCAAACTCTTTGAGCACAAACGGCGGGTCAACGCTGATGCCAATGACGTGTGCGTTGGCTTCGCTGAAACGGTGCATCGAATCGCGGAGTGTGCACATTTCAGTGTCGCAGACTCCCGTGAATGCGCCAGGGAAGAATGCCAGGACGACTGGCGTGCCGAGGAATTCGTCCAACGATCGCTTCGTACGATCCTGGTCGTAGAGCGTAAAGTTCGGTGCACGGTCACCAACGTTGAGTACCATTGCCCATTCAATAGGATGTTCAACATTCGACGGCACAAAGTTACAGTGGTTGCACTTCTTGGATTTTGCGTTTGCGCAACATTGATTTTCGCACAGCCTCATCAATCCGAGCGCATCATCGCGCGCTACGAGCTTGCCTCAACCGAGCGTGAACGCCAGGTGGATTTCGAGCGCATCCGCATTGCAGTGCGTTTCGAACCGACCAAACGGCGAGTCAGCGGAACTGTCACGCATATCTTCGTTCCACTGCGAACCCGCGTTGATTCCATCGTGCTCGATGGCGTTGGAATGACCATCCATCGCGTCCAGAGCGGAGAGCGCGAGCTGCGCTACCGTGTGACAGATACGACAGTCACCATCTACGGAAGTTGGCGCTATCCCCAGCGAGATTCGCTTACACTGGACTACGAATGCACGCCACGGCGCGGACTCTACTTCCCCGGGTGGGATGACCCCACCGGCAGAAAGCGTAAGCAGATTTGGACGCAAGGCCAGCCATTCGACACGCGGCATTGGGTGCCGATCTACGACTACCCGAACGACAAGGCAATCACCGAGACAATCATCACGTTTGATTCCAGCTACACGGTACTATCGAACGGAACGCTGCGCTCAACGCAGCGCAATCGTGATGGAACCATCACCTGGCACTACGCGATGACAAAGCCACATGCGACGTATCTCATCATGCTGGCAATTGGAAAGTACGGCTCCATCGAGCGTCGGACAAAGCGTGGTCTCCCACTGAAGCTGCTCTACTATGCCGACCATCCAGAGTGGGCAGAGCCAACCTATCGCTACTCGACGGAGATGGTTGATTTCCTCGAGGAGCTTCTTGGTGTACCGTTCCCGTGGGAATCGTACTCACAGGTTCCAGTCCAAGACTACATCGCAGGGGCCATGGAAAACACAACAGCGACCGTCTTCGGGGATTTTTTCCACGGTAATGCACGTTTGCAGCTCGACCGTCCGTACGTTGGAGTGAACATGCACGAGCTGGTGCACCAATGGTTCGGGGACTACATCACCCAGCGCGATGAGCGGAGCATCTGGCTCCACGAAAGCTTTGCGACGTTCTATCCGAAACTTTTCTACAACCGTTTCTTCGGAGAGGACTACCACCAATGGATGCGCCGTGGAGAGCAGAACGCTGCACTCGGTGTTGCAGCAAACGACAATTACCCGATCCTGCATCGCGCTGCTGGCACCGCGCGGATCTACTCGAAGGGTTCGGCAGTGCTCGACATGCTCATGGATGTTGTCGGCCACGAGCAGTTCCACCGTGCCGTGCGACTGTACTTGCAGCGACACGCCTATGGCACAGTCGAGACACGCGACTTCGAAAAAGCATTTGCCGATGCACTCGGGATGAACCTTGGCTGGTTTTTCGACCAGTGGCTCTATCGTGGCGGAGAACCAGCGTATCGAGTGCGATACTCGCCTGTGAGCGATCCAGCCACTGGGCAGCAGTGGGTTGAGTTTACCATTGAGCAAATGCAAGCGACCGACGCGCTCGTTGGACTGTTTCGCATGCCAATTACGTTCGAGGTGCACTACGAGGATGGCTCGGTTGCGCGTGTTCGCCAATGGGTGCAGGATCGCGTCGAGCACGTTCGTGTGCCGAATCCTGGCGGGAAGGCAGTTGCGTTCGCACTGTTCGATCCAGGGTCGGTGATCCTCAAAAAAATCGAGTTTCCGAAAACGACGCAGGAACTCATTGAGCAGGCCCGTCGCGCACCGCTGATGATTGACCGCTACGATGCACTCGAGGCTCTGTTACGCGATAGCACGCTCAGTGATTCGATCAAAGCTGCTACGTTGGTCGAACGTTTTGCGGCAGAACGATTTTTTGCGATACGCTCGCTCATTGCGCGAACGCTTGCACGAGAACAGTTGCTCCATCGGTTCGAGGCAGTACGTCGGACGCTCCGGGCTGCGCTCGCTGATAGCGAAGCAGAGGTACGGCGTGCGGTGATTGCGTCGCTTGCGACGATACCGCCGTGGCTTGATCAGGAGTGTGTGCAATTGCTCGGCGATTCGTCCTACCAAGTTGCGCAGATAGCACTCGAAAAGTTGGCAGCATCCTTCCCCGATAGGGCGATGGAGTACGTCAGCCATCTCGAGCAGAGATCGCGTGGGGATGAGTGCGCTGGCCATCGGGTTCGGATTGCATGTGATCGAATCCGTGCGGAACATGGCGACACAACAGCGCTCCAGCGATTGGTCGAGTATGCCTCACCAAGCTATGAGTTCGTCACGCGGCAGAATGCGATCGCAGCGCTCCGCGCTATTGATTGGTGCGATACAACACTTGCACGACACTTAGTCGAGGCACGGTTCCACTTCAACCAGCGGCTGGCATCAGCCGCGCAAGAAGCGATCGGTTTCTTTGCAAAGCAATCGCGCTACCGCACACTCTTCCGAGAGCGTATGACCACACTCCCGGAGCGTTGGATGCGCGATGCACTCCAGGAGGCGTTGCAATAGCGGAACGCAGACACTACGCAAGCTGTTTATCGCATCCAGCGCGTTCCAAAGGCAAGTGATGGAGACAATCGTTGAACTTTCTGGTGTATGCAAACGGTATCGCCAACGGATCGCACTCGATGAAGTTTCATTAGCGATTGGACGTGGCGAGGTCGTTGGGGTACTCGGCTCCAATGGTGCTGGCAAGAGCACGCTGCTACGTATCATCACTGGTTTAGTGCGGCCGACGTGCGGCGAGGTTCGGCTCTTTCAGAAGCCGCCGAATCCTTCAGCCCGCAGTCGTATTGGGGCGCTCATCGAGCGTGCCGATGCCTACCCATACTTGACAGGTGCGGAGAATCTGGAAGTCGTGCTCCGGCTGCGTGGGCAATCGCCATCGCGTTCGTTGATCGAAGCACTCCTTGATCGTGTTGGCGTAGCTGATGCGATGGACCAAGTCGTGCGGACGTATTCCTACGGGATGCGACAGCGGCTCGGGCTTGCGATGGCGCTGGCAGGCGATCCGGAGCTGGTCATCCTCGATGAACCCGTCAATGGGCTTGATCCTCGAGGCATAGCAGATGTTCGGCAACTTATCACCTCGTTACATCGCGAAGGGAAGACGGTCATCATCTCGTCACACTTGCTTTCCGAAGTTGAGCTTGTTGCAACTCGTTTGGTGGTGCTCCGTGATGGGCGCATCATTGCAGATGGTGCGCTTGAAGAGTTGCTTTCGCGTGTGGCGTCGCATGCGACGATCGAGACGGTCCAACCAGCCGATGTGGTTGTCGAACTTCTCAATCGGCAGTTGAACGTGGAGAAAATCCGTCCACACGCAGTCCGCATCGCTGCGGAGGATGTCCACAACGCTATTGTTCATCTCGTCGGCGCAGGTATCTCCATCCGTGCGGTGGTTCCGGAACGTTCACTTGAGCAGTTTTACTTTGCAGCAACGACATGATCGTACGGTTGGCTCGACTTGAGCTGTGGAAAATTTATCGCAGACCTCGCTCGTGGATTGCGTTTGCGGCAATCGCGGTGCTCGTCAGCATTGTTCACGTTGTGATTTTCCTGCAGGGGGAGCAGCTCACTGCACTTGCGCTGCAAGGTATCGAGCACTACCTCCAGATCGAGGGCCGCTACCTGCACGGCTATCTGGTGGCATTCATCGTGCAGGGGCTTCTCTTGGTGCATTTGCCGTTCCTTGTGACGCTGGTTGCTGGAGATCTGCTTGCGGGGGAAGCTGCTGCGGGAACGTTGCGCGTATTGTTCCTTCAGCCTGTTGCTCGGTGGAAATTTGTGCTGGCAAAAGTGCTGGCATTGGGGCTGTATGTAGCCAGTGTCGTTGTGTTCCTCGCCGTCATTGCTCTCGGGGGCGGTGTGCTCCTGTTCGGTGTTGGGGATCTCGTGGTGCTCAAAAGCGCAGGTGTTGTCGTCATTCCCTCTGGCGATGTGCTCTGGCGATTTGTCGCAGCGTACAGCTACAACTGGCTTGGGCTGATGACTGTCGCATTATTGGCGATGCTGTTCGGTTCGTTGACCGATAATGCTCTTGGCCCGGTTATCGGTGCAATGGCGGTCGTCATTGTGATGACGGCAATTGCGCTGCTCGACGTGCCGCTGGTTGCACAACTCTCCGACTGGTTTTTCACCACGCATGCAGCAGCGTGGCGGCTTTTGTTCGAGAGTCCAGTGCCGACGATGCAGGTGGAGCGCTCTGGAGCAGTTCTGGTACTGCACTGTGTTGTCTTTTCTATCGTCACTGGTGCCGTCGTTGAGCGACGTGATGTGCTCAGCTAACTGCGGGTTCTATTTTCCGCAGGTAGATAATGTTTCACACTTCGATGGAGAAAGCGATGAATGCAGCTGTCCTGGGCTCGGTCCAAGAGCAAATTCAAGCTGAACTTGAGTCTGCATACCTCTACTTTGCACTCGCCTTGCAGTGCAAGGATCGCGGACTACCTGGCATTGCACGGTGGTTTGTTGTGCAGCACGACGAAGAGCGTTCCCATGCAATGAAGTTCATCGAGCACGCGCATGCGCGAGGGCAATCGGTCTCACTTGCGGACATACGCATTAAAAAAGTCCAGTGGGAGAGCATCGAGCAACTCTTCCGGAGTGTGCTCGAACATGAACAGTACATCACGGGGCGAATTCACGCGCTGTATGAGCTGGCCCAGCGTGAGCACGACTATCCGATTCTGCCCCTGTTGGAGTGGTTCATCAACGAGCAGGTCGAAGAGGAGGAAACAGTACGAACGATTCTTGACAAAATCGCGATGGTCGGTCAGACGGGCTCGAGCCTCTACCTGCTCGATCAAGAACTCGGTCGGCGCACCGAGTAGTTATCGCTTGCCGTAAACATCCGGATACTCGTACTCGAGGTACTTCTCCGTTGTGAAGTACCGCTCTAGACTGTCGAGAAACCACAGCCAGCCGGCGTAGAGCTCGTGGTAGTCGTGTTCGGTCTGGATATTCCAGTGGCGGACGCTCAATCGTGTTGTGACTCGGTTGACTCTGACGATCTCGACGACGACCTTGCTTTCGCCGCGATTGAGCGGACTGAACCAGCGCAGCATCCAACGCTCTGCTGGCTCGTACTCGATGAACTCGGCGATCGGCAGCCCCTCGGCAGTGCGGATCAAACCGCCAGGACGGAAGTCGAACTGAAGCGGTGGATCAAGCCACAGCGGCCGCTCTTGGCTATTGACGATAGCCCGCCAGACGCGTTCGATTGGCTGCCGAATGGTGCGCCGTAACGTCAAAGAGTACGTGTTGTTGTAGGAGACAAAATCCATGGTTCCTCCACCATCCGATGTTCGGACACACCTAACAATGCACACCACCGCAGTTTTGTTTCGCATTCTCGTTATTTTTGCGCTCAGTCGGGGTGTAGCGCAGCCCGGTTAGCGCACCTGCTTTGGGAGCAGGGGGTCGTGTGTTCGAATCACACCACCCCGACGGTCACGAGCCGAGCGTTGGCGATGGAGCCGACGCTCGGCATTCGTTTAGAATGCTACTGGAGGGACTACTGTTCTCCGTGATTTGAGTGTGCGTGCGATAGAATCGGCAAGTGCAGTGAAGAAGCGATAGCCTGTCGCACGTTCGATGTCGCTGACTGTGGTGGCAAATTGTTCCCATGAGCCTGAAATATCTGGTCGGTTCGGCATTCGCACTGCAATCGTCGGTGTCTGAGTCGTTACAGCATCTGTGCTGTGCCCCTTGGGGAGAATCACGATGATTTTGAAGCATTCGGCGGGGACGCGGACACAGCGCCCGATCGTTGTCTGGCTGGTATCATGATAAATCGGTCCGGCGATGATGAAGAGTTCGCGGCCACCTTCTTTGCTCAGACGCTCGACGTACTCTTCTAACTGCAGCCATGGGCCAGCGTTGAGGGCGTGATACTGCGGGAGGATGTTGGTGGTGTAAAAGGTTGTCAGGTTATCCTCTGGTGTGCGTGTGCGCTCTTCGGAGCGGACAAGGTGCCCGCGGTCGAAGCCAGAGGCGGTGTACTCACGGTGGAGGACAGGTGGATACTGCGGGGGCAAGAGCGGATCGGGAAGAAACGGGCCGCGGTGGCGAGGTGCTGTGCCATACCACCAGGCACTTTGATTCCACGCTACCCAATTTGCGCAGCGTGTAGCTGGATTGTACGAGAGGACATACTGCGAACGCTCGATGATGACGTCGTCATCGCCGGATGCATCGCGAGGAACACCAAGGAGGACGTGGAGTGAAGGGCTCCCGTTGAAACGCTCCCCAAGATAGTGGCCTGTATCGTGGGGAACTGTGTTCGGTGCTCGTCCGGATTGGTGCTGCGGATCATGCTGCTCGAACCATAGCAGGGCATACGCTGCCAGCAGGATGAGAAGGCTCCAAATGATCTGCCGCCGGTTCCGCGGCATGCGTCGCACAGGAGGAGCAAACAGTGGCATCAGCTACTGGCGTTGGTGATACGAGAACGAATGCGCAGCAGGATGCGAGAGCCACTCCTTGAGCGTCATGCCGCGTGCGTCGCGGTCACTGGTGATTGGCTCGGTGAATTCGTCAAGTGTCCAGGGAATGGCTAGTGCAGGGTCGTTCCATCGGATGCTACCCTCTGCCGATGGGTTGTAAGGAGCGGTGCACTTGTAGTGAACGACCGCGCTGTCGCTGAGCACCAAAAAACCATTAGCAAAACCCGGTGGGATCCACACCAGACGAGGCTCGTCGGCACAAAGCTCGCATGTCCAATGCTTGCCGCAGTGTGGTGAATCGGGGCGAATGTCGAGCTCGACAAGCTGGATCCGGCCGTAGAGTACGCTCAGGAGCTTCCCCAGCGGTGGATCCCACTGAAAGTGCATCCCACGGATGACACCACGATGGGATGTGGATACGTTGTCTTGCACAAAGCTCGTCGGCAGACCGAGCGCGCTCAATC
>RFIK01000235.1 GCA_003695605.1 Chlorobiota bacterium | reverse complement strand
TGGAACGATGACGTACCGCTCGCCCTCATACTCGATTTCGATAGCATCGCGCTGGAGGTAGATAGCCAAATCCCCAACTTGTGCTTGGAGCGGAATGTAGCGGACGCGTTCGTTTGGCTCCTTCCAGGGTTCGTCGGACTCCATCGGTATCGGCAACGGATAGCCCGGTCCCGTCTTGATGACGTAGCCACTTTGCGTTTTCTGGTTTTCTTGGACCGTCGGTGGTAAGTACAGGCCGCTGGGCGTTTGCATATCAGGTCGGAGCGGCTTGATGAGCAGACGATCACCGATGACGATGAATTTATCCGTCACTACGGATTCTTCCATGGGATCCACCACTCGTCGTTTCACTACGGTTTAGGACAACAACGCTCGCGTGATATTGTACGCTCCTGCTGCAGCAAGATATGCGAGCACAAACATGTACACGAACGCAAATGCCGTCCACTTCCATGAGCCAGTCTCCCGTCGAAGCACCGCCACGGTGGACATGCACTGCAACGCGAACATGTAGAATGCCAGCACCGCGAACGCAACCGGGGGACTAAGCTGCTGCTGGAGCGCAGCACGAAGACTGGCATTCGCGGTGTCATCCTGCCCAACAGCATAGAGCTGTCCCATCACCGAGACGAACACTTCCCGTGCGGCAAATGAACCGATGATACCGAGCGTTACTTGCCAGTCAAAGTGCATCGGACGAAAGACTGGTGCGATTGCACGCCCCAACTGTGCTGCCCATGATTGCTCGAGCTGTGCGCGGCGGTATTCATCAGCGGTCATACCTGGAACTGGCTCCAGGCGTGGAAAGCTGGCAAGGGCCCAGAGAACAATCGAAATCGCCAGGATTATTGTCCCGGCCGTTTGGACAAAATCCTGCATCCGCATCATTGCTCGCACAAGGAGATTTCGCCACTGCGGTAAACGGTACGGTGGGAATTCGATGAAAAACGCTGTTCGGTCGTCTGCAAGGACAGTTTTTCGGAGAAGCCACGCAATCACTAAACCAACAACTGCTGCTGCCACGTAGAGCATGCCGAGCACTAATGCTTGGAGCGAAAGGAAGCCGCCAAGTGTGCGCGCCGGTACAAACGCTGCGATCAGGAGTGTATAGACTGGCAGCCGTGCTGAGCACGTCATGAGTGGAGCCACCAGCATCGTCGCCATCCGCTCAGCATACGAGGGGATCATCCGCGCAGATAAAATTCCGGGAATTGCACACGCATACGAACTTAGCAGCGGAATAAACGAACGCCCCTGCAAACCAAAGACACCGAAAATGCGATCAACCAGGAACGCAGCACGTGCCATATATCCGCTGTCTTCGAGAAACGTCACTAATACCATCAGCACGAAGATCTGCGGGGCAAACACCAGTACACTCCCAACACCTGCGACAACACCATTGGCGAGAAAATCCAGTGCAAGCGGCGGAGCGACAACGTCTCCAACCATCCATTGGCGAAGTGTGCTAAAACCGCTATCAATCGCATCCATGAGCGGCTGCGACCACGTGAAAATGGATTGGAAGATGAGCGCCATTACGATTACAAATGCAATCATCCCCCAGACTGGATGCAGAAGGATTCGATCAATCCGCTCAGTGCGCTCATCGAGCCTATCGTTGCGGAGCACATCGCTTGCGATCTGCCGTGCCCATGCAATGCGTTCTTCGACCGATGTATTCGGCGGGGGTTGCATCGGTGGTATTCGCCAGCGCTGATGATCGACAAGCTTTGCCTTCAATTCGGTGATGCCGATACCTTTTGTCCCGACTATCGGTACTACAGTAACTCCGAGACGGGATTCCAGCAGAATATCATCAAGCGTTGCGCCCCGCCGCTTGACCTCGTCAATCATCGTCAGTGCGACGAGCATCGGCTTCTGGAGTGTAACCAGTTGCGAAAACAGGAAAAGCCCTTTCTCGAGATTTGTTGCATCGAGGATGAGCACGATCCCATCGAATGGTGGAATAGTGCGCAGTTCTCCTCTCAGAGCCGCGTTGGTAAGTTCTTCATCGCTTGACTTCGGCGAAAGACTATACACCCCGGGCAAATCTACCACTGCAACTGCATCGGCATGATCAGCGAGAATGCCAACCGTCGGTTCGACTGTCACACCAGGGTAATTGGCAACTTTCCTGCGGGCACCAGTCAGTGCATTGAAAAGTGTTGTCTTCCCTGAATTCGGAACCCCGACCAGTGCAATGTAACGGTGAGGCACTGCGCGCATTGCTATTAAACTGCCTGCCAGATGGATTCTCGCAGACGGCGTGATTGGGTTACGGGCTCGACGCAAATTGCGGTTGCAAACGGAAGTCGTACTGCAAGTGTCCCGTTCCCACAGCGTATCTGAAGTGTTCCGCCGAATAGCGATCGCCGGAGTACTGTAATAACAGTACCCTCAACTAAGCCAAGCTCCTTCATCCGCTCTACAAAAGTCGGTGGACCTGCAACAGCTGCAATCTGTGCAGGGGTACCTGGCGGCAAAGCTTCGAGCGAGAGCATCGTGACAACACGTATTTAGACTTGTTTCAAAATTACGGCATTCTTCCCGATTGTTGCTCTCGCTTCGTTTCGTTAGGGTTGATCTGAACTGCGACGGTGCACAATACTCTGCTCTGGCAACAGTGCTAGAAGCTCCGCCTCGAACGCATCTTTACGAAGAGGATCGAGCGCTATTGCAGATTGGAGAGCATCACACGCTGCACCAACATTGCCACAGAGAAGGTATACCTTGACGAGCGCATAGTAGGGGTCCGCCCACTGAGGATTGAGTGCCTTCGCACGATGGAGTGCCTCACTGGCCTCGGCGTAGCGTCGCGTAGTCACCAGTACCGTCGCATAGTCGTACCAGCACGCAGCATTCTGCGGGTCGAGATTCAGCGCAGTCTCATACGACTGGATCGCTTCTTGGTAGATGCCAAGCTTGACGAGTGCTTCGGCACGAGCATACCAAAGTTCGGCATAGGCACTCTGAAAACGGAGGGCAGTGTCGTAGTCTGCAAGCGCAGCAACAGGATTATCCACGGCATCATAGCAGGTGCCACGCCCGAAGTA
>RFIK01000234.1 GCA_003695605.1 Chlorobiota bacterium | reverse complement strand
TGCTGGAGTCCGTTGAAGTATCGCTGCGCAAGGCGCGACACCAAACGGAAGCGGATTTGATTTTTTGCCAGCTCGCCCATTTCTCTATCCACGTTGACGTGGGATTCGCCGGCGAAGTACACCTCTGGCTTGGGCACAGGGGCTTGCTCACGTTCTGGGTGAACGTGGTCATCGAACGGTGGTCCGATACCGATGTGTTGATTGTTCGTGCGAGTCCCTCGGAGCATCAATTCGCTTTGGAGGAACTCTTCCTAGAATCGCACCCGTTCGGGGCGATAGCCAGGCGTAGTCGCGTTCGCGATGTTCTTAGCAATTGTTCGCTGCCGCAACGCGTATGCTTCGAGCGCAGTGCTCATCAGTGGCAGCTTTTCGCGGAAGAGGTAGTCGCGCACATCCATGGCGCATCGGAGAAGCGATAGTGATCCTTTCCGCTTCTACTCCCTCAAGTTCTGTGCCAGTGTGCCGATAGGTTATTGGTTTTCGGAAATCGGTGTGGCGCTATCGGACGAGAACTGCATCTGTGACTGTGTGGTTGGAAGTGTAATGGTAACGAGGGTGCCTTCTCCCTGGGTACTGCGGACACTGATCGTTCCATTGTGGCGGTCAATGATCCGCCGAACAATCCAGAGTCCGATTCCGCTCGATGGCTCTTGCGACGTTGGGCTAGCAGATCCTTGCATGCCACGCTCGAAAAGGCGCTGCATATCCTCGAGGCTCATTCCAACCCCATGGTCTTCGATTTCGATTGTGTGTGTCGTTACGCCTGCTTTGGCGCGAACAAAAACGATTGAATTCGCGTGAGAATACTTAATCGCGTTGCTGACGACGTTCTCGAAGGCTTCTTCGATGCGCTGGGGGTCGCATTCCGCAACCATGCTGTCGGGAAGCTCCTCGAGAATCTCAATGCTTTTGCGTCGCGCGAGGTATGCATTGCGGCGGATTACAGAGCGAAGAATTTCTGTGAGGTTAACTGCTTCGACGTCAAATGCTAAACCATCGCTCCCCTCGAGCGCAAGCAGGCGCGAGACTTGCTGCGACAGTGCGAGCACACGGCTGGTTGTTTCGGCAAGGTCGTTCAACAGTTGTTGCATTTGGGTCGAATTGTTGTCGTAGTGACGGAGCAGTTGCACTAACTCCTCAATGACCAGCAGAGGATTTTTGATGTCGTGGACCAGTCTGCTGAGCAGCTCATCTTTTTCTTTCTGCAGCTGTTCGAGTCGCTCTTTGGCAGCGCGCAGCCGCTCAACCTGCTGGCGGAGCTGGCGATTTTGCTCGGCAAGATGCTTGTTGTTCTGCTCTGCATGTTGTTGGTACGCCGTGAGCCGTTGGTGCACCTGATCGAGCTCTTGGTGCAGTTGGTGGTTGTGTTGCTCCAGTTCAGTGATCTGGCTTTTGGCGCGGTCAAGCTCAGTGTGGAGGCGATCGAAGTCTTGCGCTGTAAGACGCGAGCGCCGGCGGTGTTGGAGAAGCAGTGTCGCCAGTATCAAACTGATGACGCTCGATGCCAGCGCAACGGCGATCCACAAGCGAATCGGAAATGCTGGTGCTTCAGTACTGGCTGTAGTATCTGGTGCTGTTGGAGGTGGCGACTGCTCGTCGCCGATGGCAAGAGTCCGGCTAACGCGAAAGCGAACGAGGATCGGCGCTGCAGTACTTCCCGGCGCGAGTTGTGCGTGGATGCGGAGTGTGTAGTCGCCCTCTGGAAGCCCCTTGTATTCGATGGTGGGTGCAGTTTGCAGGCGCTGTTGCGTAACGTCGCCGTGGCGCAGTTCAGTTAGGTAGCTTGCTGCTTCAATCGTGTCACCTGCCGTGGTCCGCACAGCGGCGATCCACTGGATGTAGTCTTCCGGTCGAATTTCGATCCCTGCTTTCCAGGCACGGTCTGGAACAGTACGACCATTGACTATTGCGGTGCGGATGATTGTTGTGTAGCCTTGTGCGTGTGCAAGCATTGGCAGCATCGCAACAGTCAGCGCTAAGGCTGGAATGCACGCAGCATGTTTCATTCGACCTCCAAACAATGGTGACGGTAGCGCTGTGCTTGGTACCGCGTGCGCCACGGTGCAGCACGTAGGAACCGTTCCCAGAGCAATGCCAGCTCTGGAAGTGTACGGGCGTGGGTTGTTGGAATGCCACGAGTTCGGCACCAGGCAACAAGACTGCTCGGCACAAACACTGCATCCGCACAGTGACAAAGGCATGCCAGTGCAGGCTGCACGATCACTGCTGCGATGAATGCGCGATCGGGTACTGCGGCAAGTACTGCGTCACGAATGCACCCTCCTTGCTGGCAGGTGCACGATTGGCTTTTTGTGAAGGCCTGCAGCAGAGGCACTGCTGGTGTGCTGGAGCCACTCGAGGAGGGTGTTACGATCCATCGTAGCCACGATGGTGGCAGCGGGCGCAGAAACGCATCGAGTCTGGCACCGAGCGATTCATCGAGCAACGCAACATGGTGACGCATAGGGCTAGTGGGTACCTTCCGAGTAGTCGAAAAATCCTTTGCCGCTCTGTTTGCCATTCCAACCGGCACGGATATACTGCCGCAGCAGCGGGCATGCACGGTACCGTGGTTCTTGGTACTCGTCGAAGAGAGCATCGAGAATGCGCACGACGCATTCGAGCCCAAGCATGTCAGCCCATTCGAGGAGACCGTGTGGGTAGTTGACACCAAGCGTTACGGCACGGTCAATGTCGCTTGGCGTTGCGATTTGTTCCATCGCAGCAAATGCTGCTTCGTTGATCAGCGTTGCCAAGATACGCGGGATGACAAGCCCAACGCGATCTTCGACACATTCAGTTTCAATTCCCAGCTGGGCGAAGATTCTGCGTGCTCGTGTGGTTGCATCCTCTGAGGTTTGAAGCGCTCGAGCAAGTTCGATCCTGCTCAGTGATGTCCACCCGGGCATGCCGTTGAACCCGACAAGCGATACTCCTGGGCTCACCAGTGCTGCGAGCTCCGTTGCGGTACACGTCAGCGTCGAGCTGAGAATGAGAGCGTTCGGGAAGAGCTCGTGCACAACCTGGAGCACTGCTGTCCGGTGCTGCGCGCTGAGTAGCGATAGATCGAGAATCACCGTGGGCTGACGGTCATCTTCAATTTCGCCAAGCGAGGGAACGATACGATGGAGATGTGGCTGAAGAAGGCCGATGTTGCGCACAATCGGTTGAGCAGAATCGAATCGGAGGGGGATTGAGCTGGGGACGTACGGCGTTGTGTCGCAATCGAGGATGGAAAACTCTACTTGGTTGCGATCGAGGAAATCCGCTGTTTCCGCAACGATGCGCGGCTCGCCGAAAATCAGAAATCGTTCGATAGTCGTTGGTTGTGCCATTGTCCGAAGTGTAGTGCCAGCGAAAGTGGGCTCGTGCGAAAATAGTGCCGCCTTCGGTGGAGCACGGGGAAAGAGTAGGCATATACCGCAACAGACTGTTTCTATTGACACAGAAGGCTCCCGCGTTTGCGAGAGCCTTCTGGAAGAAGTGAGCCAGCAACCGAACTACTTCGCTGCCTTCTTCGCTGGCGCTGCCTTCTTGGCTGCAGCCTTCTTGGCGGGTGCCTTTTTCGCTGCAGCTTTCTTCGCTGCAGCTTTCTTCGCAGGCGCCTTCTTCGCAGCCGCCTTCTTGGCTGGCTTCTTCGCCGCCGCTTTCTTGGCAGTTGCCATAGCGACCTCTTTGTACTAAAGTGGTACAAACAAAATGCATTGCAATACTACAAAACCAAAAGTGATTTTGCAAGAGAATTTTTTCATGCAACGAAAAAATCTTCGGAGTCGGAGAGCGTATGCGAAAGCATTCTCAACGACACATGCTCTGAAAGCCGCATCAGAGCATGCGTTGGAGGCGATGCTCTCTTTTCGACGCAAGACTTCGCACGCAGTGCTTAGAGTGGAATGTTGCCGTGCTTTTTCGGTGGGTTGGTGTCGCGTTTGCTCGAAAGTCTCTCGAGTGCGCGGATGAGTCGTTGCCGTGTTTGGCTTGGAATGATGACATCGTCCACATATCCACGCTCAGCAGCGCGATAGGGGTGTGCGAACTGTTCGGTATACTCTTGCTCGAGCTGACGAGCGCGCTCCTCTTTGTTTTCTGCTCGTTCGATCTCTTTGCGGAAGAGAATCTCGACTGCACCCTTTGCACCCATGACGGCAATCTCCGCTGTTACCCATGCGACGTTGTAATCGCCACGAATGTGCTTGGAATTCATCACATCGTATGCACCGCCATATGCCTTGCGCGTGATGACGGTGAGTTTGGGGACTGTTGCTTCACAGAACGCATAGAGCAGTTTCGCACCATGACGAATGATCCCGTTCCACTCTTGATCGGTGCCGGGTAAGAAGCCCGGAACGTCAACCAGCACAATGAGTGGGATGTTGAAGCAATCGCAGAAGCGGACAAAACGCGCTGCTTTGACAGAACTGTTGATGTCGAGAACACCTGCCAGCGCATTCGGTTGGTTGGCAACAATCCCAACAGGCATGCCATTGAGTGTAGCAAATCCGACAATGATGTTCGGCGCGTAGTCGGTGTGCACCTCGAAAAAGTCGCCTTCGTCCACAATTTCCTCGATGACCTGCTTCATGTCGTAGGGCTGGGTAGGGTCAGCAGGAATGATCCGATCAAGCCG
>RFIK01000233.1 GCA_003695605.1 Chlorobiota bacterium | reverse complement strand
TGAAGCCCCAACGACGATTCAGCTCGTCAATTCGCTCGGGGAGGTGATCCATACACCCGTCAACCAAGTTCTCAGCGCTGGGAGCTACAGTATCGAACTCGATGCAAGCACGCTCCCCAGCGGTGTGTACTTCGTCCGAATGAACAGCGGTCAATGGATCGCTCCAACAAAAGCTCTCCTGATCGCGCGCTAAGAGAGCTAGCGATAACCATACTGCTCTGCAAACGCCCTCCGCTTCTGGGGGGCGTTTGCGTTTTCTTTACGCGTGCTCAGCTTGCTCTGTTGAGTAAATTGCATTTAGAAAATCCTGAATGTTCCACAGTTACGTCTGCATGGAGGGTACCATGTCCGAACGATTCATCCTTCGAATCGCATTTGCTGCGATTACGCTGAGTAGCTACCTCTTCGCTCAATCGAATCCAACACCATTCAATCTCAGCTCGGGCGATTACGCGCTATCCAGTTGGGACGCAACTAACACACCAGGGACCTATCCACCGAACATGATTTTCCACATTTTCAATCGCGCAGACAACAATCTTCAACCGGATACTGCCCAAGTCATCGGGGACTACACAGGCGCATACAACGGCACGAGTGGAACGCGAATTAACGGCTTAGGCGTTGATGGCTTTGCTTACTTGAACACGTCCAGCCCTGGAAATCTCGGTGCTGCTGTCTTGGCGATCAACACAACGAACCGCATTAACATCCGCGTTTCATGGAAGGCCGGAACGCTTGCCTCAACGTTTACCGGCTTTCGCTACTACTCAATCATGCTGCAGTTTCGCATTGGCACAAGCGGTCCATGGCAAACTGCGATTATCGGAACCGATACCGTCCAGTACAACGCAAACATCCAAGGCACTAGCGTCGTTGCTGAAACAGTGACGATGCCGACTTTTACCCTACCATCCTCATGCGAAAACCAGCCAGTCGTCCAACTTCGCTGGCGCTATTACCAACGCTACCCTCTCACCTCAGGCAATCGCCCGCAACTGAAGGTTGATGACATCCTCGTTCAAAGTGATGCAAACACCGGCATACCAACGAAGCTTGCGATTACAGCAATTACGCCCTCATCACCCTCTCGAACAGCACCGTTCAGCGTTACCATCCAATCGCAAAACGATCTTGGCCAGCCGAGAAATGTTCAAACAAACACTACAGTTGCACTCGAACTCGCCAACGGTAGCGGTACGCTCAGTGGTACACTCACAGGAACTCTGGCAGCAGGGACAAATACGCTGACCATTTCCGGTATCAGCTACAACGTCGCTGAATCCGGTGTGCAAATTCGCGTCCGTAGAACAGCCGGGGACAACTTGGCATCCGGCGTTAGCACTCCGTTTACCGTACTCCCTAACGCCACCCAGCTGACCGTCGAAGGATTGGTGCAGAACTCGTTTGCAACACTGCCACTGCCTGCGCTTACCGTTACTGCACGTCGCCCCGATGGTAGCGTGGATATGCACTTCCCATACACGTGTAGCATCGTTGTGCTAAGCGGCCCTGGCTCGCCATCCGGAACAACGACTGCTGTCCATACTAACGGCGTTGCGATCTTCAATGGGCTTATCTTCACAACACCAGGAACGTACACTCTTGCGTTCAGCGCAAACAACCTAACGAGCGCCAGCTATACACTCACTGTGGTGGCACATCCTACCGTTGCTGAATTGCTTCTACCGCAGTTTATGCTCTCCTCGAACTCCTCGACGCGAATCCCCGTGTGGGCGCTGGTACGCTTAGACAATCTGCAGCCGAATACCACGTATCGCTACTACGTGGGTGCAGACTCAGTTTCTCAAGTGACTGCTACGATCGGCGCTGGCAACAATCTCCATTACAACGCCAACACACAAACGTTCAACTACACGACAACACGGGATTTTGCAACTCCAGGCGGATACTCAGAATTCCGCACTGGCCCCAGTCAGACGAGTAAAACGCTCTGGATCAATCTCGTTGCCACAGCGAATGTTCGCTTCACTGAGGGCAACATGATGTACTGGCTCATCTCGATCCTCGATTCGAACCGCTCCATCCAAACGCGCATCGTCACCACCCAAGGGACGCGAGCACTCTACTTCGGTGCTACCCCGAACAAAGTGTCGGGTATGGTTGACTCGGCAAGCGGTCTATCTCCCAAGACCATCATCTGCTTGTACGACGACATCACCGGACAGTCCAGGCCTGTTGCAACGGCGATCGTGCAAGATGAAGGGACGACTGTCACCAGTGCTGTGCCATTTTACGCAGCGATTGACAACATCAACGGCGCATTCGCAACAGTCGTTCCAAACGCAATTACTGCAATCCGTCGTATCGAAGTACGCGACCTGCAGACAGGCTCTCTCCTCCGCGCCTTCACCGATAGCGACGGCATTTGGGGCCAAGCAGATACTCGCACGCCATCGAGCGGAATCAACGCAAGTATCATCCACACCCCACGGATCGAGCTGGCGACACAGCTTGCTGGGCAATCCCTCTGCTTGCAGGGACCGCTGACGTTGAATGTGCTCATCCGCGGAGTGGATAGTGCCCGCGTCGAGCTCATCCGTGATGGCCAAATTTATCCACTTCGAAGTGGCATTCTCCCCGGCATGCAAACACTCCAACTCGATATTCCCGAAAGTTTGAGTGGCTCGAGCAATACCTATATCCGAATCGTCGATAACGCACGGCCAGACGTCTTTGCTATCACTGGACCATTCACTCTCAACACACCGCCGCGGCTTATCTCGCAATCGCGGGATACAACGCTCTGTCCAGGCGATAGCATCCGTCTGGTAATCCTTGCTGCAGGGACCAATCTCCGCTACCAATGGGAAAAAGACGGCCAGCCACTGGCCGGTGCAACGAGCAACTCGCTCCTGCTTTCCTTCGTCAATGCCCGGAGCTCTGGGATCTACCGTTGCCGTATCTACGGAGCAGGAACCTGCCCCAGTGATTCCAGCAATTTTATTACCATCGTCGTTCGCCCCGCTCTAGAAATCACCCGACATCCGGGAACTGTGTATGCTGGCCCTGGCAAGACCGCACAGCTCTCCATCGAAACAAACGCAACTGATCCCCGTGCGACCTACCAGTGGTATCGCGGCTCTCGACCAATCATTGACAACAACCGCATTACAGGAAGCCAAACTGCAACGCTGACGATTCGAAACGTCCAGCATGCTGACTACGGTTCAGACTACTACTGCGTCGTGACGACAGCGTGCGGTTCAGTTGTCTCTGATACCGGCGCGCTCCGATTCACAGGGATTGTTGCAACCTTCGACACAACCGGCATTGACGGATGCGTAGGTAAGGACGTCACACTCGAAGTTTCCGCGCAATCAACTAGCGGCTCGATGCTCCGGTATCACTGGAGCAAGAACGGCATTCCACTCCAAGAATCTGCTCGCATCAACGGTACTGCAAGCGCACTCCTTGTCATTTACCAGCTTCAACCAAGCGACACAGGACGCTACGCATGCACGATAACCGATGAAAGTGGGCAAGTCTATCGAACTCCGACACGCCAATTGCGACTGCGTCCTGCAGTACGGATCCTTGGGCAACCGCGAGATACAAGTCTCTGCGAAGGTGATTCGCTGGAACTTCGCTATACACTCTCCGAGGAAGTACGCGAATTCGTCATCGTTGCGCCCCGGCAGTGGGGTGTGGGGAATTTGCCCTTCTACAACACCCGCTCTGTCCTTGCCTACCATAAGATCGCTCCACCGCAGTTGAATAACGACACTGGCGATGTCGTCCGCGCCTATGCAATCACACAATGTGGCGACACACTCTACGCAGAACCCTTTAGCTATTCGGTCATCCAGGCGCCCAAAATCCTCACTCAACCCCGGTCTGTCGTCCAGATACTCGAAGGTTCGACGCTCGTCCTCACTGTAGTCGCACAAGCCTCCCGTGGCGATAGCCTACGATATCAGTGGGTCAAAGACGGCATTCCACTTCCCGATTCGATCGGTTCTGGACCGGTGCTGACAATTCCGAACGTCACGATCAATGATCGCGGTATTTACCAGTGCCACATTATTGGTCGTTGTCACCGCACGATATCAGACTCTTCCTCTGTGGATGTACTCTCGAGCACCACTGACGTAGCAGATGTACAATTTGAAATCTTCCCGCAGCCAGCAGGGGATGCGATTACGATTGTCACCGGTAGCGAATTCGATCGCTACGCAATTGTGGATGTCCTCGGTCGCGTCGTCAGTGATGGTCTGCGACTCCACGAGACTCCGACAACTGGCAATCTGACAACAATAAGCGTCGCCTCGTTGCCAAGCGGCATCTATAGCTTGCAGCTCTACCGACAGAACCAGATTGTTGGTCGCCGTCAACTCATCATCACACGATAGTAGCAGCTCATTGCACACCAAACAGAATCGATTGCGATGAACACATGCCGCTTCGCTGTGCTTGGCATTGCAAGCATGCTTACGCTCGTGCGAGCTTTTGCACAACCTGTCGTAGTCAGCGAGTACTACAACGATAATCCTCCGCAGGAGTGGACAGAAATTCTCGTGCTCGAGGACAACCTCGACCTCCGCGGGTGGGTTGTTACCGATAACAATGCATCGCAGACAGCGCGGCAAGGCGGCGTCCGCTTCAAATCCATTCCCTACTGGCAGCATGTTCGCGCCGGAACGATCATCGGGATTTGGCACCGCGACTACATTTCCAATTCAACCCAAGATTTCGACACCTCGATGGCAGATGGGCGCGTGATGCTTGCGAAAAATGACACCCGCTTTTTCGATCCCTATGCTGCGCCGGACGTCCAATTCCCCGATGCACCGATGAATCTCGCACAAGAGGGAGACATCATGGAGATTCTCGATTCCCAAGGCAATCACGTTCATGGACTCGGACATCGTGCATCCCCTGGTTCGTACTGGCTTGCTATGCCAGAACCGAAATTAAATACCGCCAGCGCACTCAATAACGGACAGAGCAATCGTGTCTTCCCTGGCAGTCTGCTCAGCCAGTACAATGGTCCACACGGGGCACCGCTTTCGGAGGCATGTGCCGTCAATATCACTCGGACACTCCCGAACAAATCGTGTAGTTCGTCGGCATCGAACTGGGAATTCTGGCACGCCGCACGGCGCCCGCAGTGGACATCCCCTCGACTCCAAGCAACTGTAACGAGCTCGAATGTTCAGCTTGCGTGGAACAGCGCTGTCGATCCATACCCACAAGATGGCACACAAGGCTATCTGCTCGTCCGCGATAGCGCTGGTCAGAACTTCATACCAGAACAAGGTCGCATGTACCGCGATGGCGAGCGCATTGGCTCGACTGTTGTCCTGGCACATCTTCCCTCGGCTGCAACAAGCTACATTGATCCTGTCTCGCTCGTCTGCGGGGTGAGTTACACCTATCGCCTCTTTGCGTATCGCTATGGGCAGGATGATGAGTACGGCGCGTATCCGCCGCCACAATCTACGCGCGGGCGGCAGTACAACACTGCTTCGTTTGCGCAAGTGACGGCGCTCAAACAAGTCGAGCAAGGACCTGCGCTCCGCACCGACGGTTCACCGACGACATTCTGTGAGGGTGGCTCCATTATGTTGAGCATCCCCTCGATACCTGCAGGCTACCAGGCGCAATGGCTCCGGGATGGTGCAGCAATTCCCGGTGCAACCGGTACAACCTATCGCGCCACAACCAGTGGCGAGTATCGCCTCCGTTTACGCCGCCCCGACGGGTGCTTTGTCTTGAGTGACTCGGTCATTGTCACGGTCCAACCAACACCGACTGTTACAACGTTCCCCACCTCCCGCGTTCAGCTCTGCGAAGATTCGACGCTTTTGATCACTGCTCCCTACGTCCCCGGCTGGCGCTATCAGTGGCACCGCAACGCCACACCGATTGCTGGCGCGACCGGTGCGTCGTTTTTAGCAAGTTCGGCTGGATCGTACACCGTCGAAGTTACAAACGAGTTCGGCTGTACAGCACTGTCGAGCCCTACGACGATTGAGCTGCTTCAAGTCCGGCTGCAATCATCGCAAGCGACTGTTGCATTTGCGCCGCTCAGTGGCTGCGAGTCCGTTAGCGAAGCAGTCGTCACGCTCACAAATCAATCGAGCATTCCCATCGAGCTGGAACGTGGGCAGGAGCCGTCGCCGTTTTTTATCGTCGCCCCCTCGCTTCCAGCACAGCTGAAAGTAGGTGAGCAAATCGCACTTCGGCTCCGGTTTGCCCCGCTTACCGCTGGCGCGTGGAGCGATAGCGTCGGGATTCGCATTCTCCCATGTGGACGGGTTCTGTGGATCAGGGTCCAAGGCACAAAATCAGGTGCTGCTGGGGCGCTCTCGGCACAATCTTCCATCAAGGATTTCGGCGTCATCAAGCGATGCGGTGGCACAGTTCCACCAACGTCGGACTCGATCATCGTTACCGCCTCGAGCGGTGATGTCACCATCGAGAGCATTGCCGTACAAGCGCCGTTTCGTCTGGGTGCTGGATTTCCGGGAACGTTCACTCTCCGCGCTGGACAGCGACGCGCCATCCCGATTGAGTTTTCGCCCATGCTCGACCAATCATATTCGGGGGATATCACGATTCGCTACAGTTCTGCGCAGTGCCGCGATTCGCTCAAGATTCCTCTCCGTGGGGTGCTCACAACGCCCTACATTGCACTCTCTGCCCGTGAGATCATCTTCCCCACGCTCGACTCGTGTAACAGAATCTTCGCCGACACAACGATTACGCTGTACAACACATCCCTTGCACCACTTGAGCTTGAGCAACTTGCCGATGAGCAACTCCAAATCGTCCAACCGATTCCCGCCCCGACGCTGACGATTCCTCCACGAGATTCCGTCGTGATTCGCGTTCGGTACAGCCCTAACGGGTACACTGCCTCTGAGCAGCGACTCATCATCTTGTTTGGAGATCAACGCTGCACTCAGTCGGAGGTGCTCATCGTGCGTGGCAAGCGAATCGGGAGCTATGCCTCTTTGAGTACCACAGCACTTACACTCGGACGCATTCTCCGCTGCCGCGATACTGCGCTACTTGCACAGCTGGTACAGCTTTCCATTTCGAGTACACCGCCGAATGGCGCGGGCAATCGCATCGTTTCTGTCTCGTCATCGGCTCCATGGATAGAGCCATCTGTCCCGCTTGGGCCAATTGACGATGGCACACATACCATCAAACTCACTATTGACCCGCGCAACCTTCCACTTGGAAGTGATACCGCACTACTTTCCCTCCGCATCGAACCGTGCAGTCGCATTCTAACGCTCTCGGTTGTTGCTCAGGTGGAAGACCTCGTGCTCGGTTTCGAAGAAAGCAACGGGAGTGATACACTCCGTATTGATGTTGGCGATGTACGTATTGGGAGCAGTGTCACTGCGCGTGCCACAATTAGCAATCCCAATAGCGATACCATCACCATTGCTCCGATTGGCGCGTTGCCCGTGTGGCTCCGGCTTTCGTTTCCGTTCCTTGGAGAGGGCATCGCTCCAGGCGCAACATCTGGTGGGACGATCACCATCACCCCCACCGAGCCTGGAATTGTGCAGCATACGATCATCCTCGATGCTGTCGAGCCATGTACGAAGCGACTTGTGATCATCATCAACGGTCGAGCACTGCGCGATAGCATCGGTTCATCGCCAATTGCACTACGCATCTCAATTCCGGAGACGCTTGTCGCATCCCCAGGAGAGCGGGTCAGCTATAGCGTACAGTGTGATGGTGTTGCTCGTCCTCTTCGCATCGACAGCATGACGATCCCGATCCATTTCGATCGTAGCCTTCTTTTCATCGAGGATGTTGCAAGTGCATCAGCATTCATGGGTGGTACCGTCAGTGGCGCACAGACAGCCGATGGCTACCGGCTCGAACTTCGTAGTGGCACCATCACCGGCAGTGGAACAATCGCGACGCTTTCCGGTCGTGTCCTGTTGGGGAAGGTACGTCGGACAGCAATTGCTCCAGATCAACGCAGTATTGCCGTCAGTGATACCGCAATTCGCGTGAGAACCGTCGAGCCGGGCTGGCTTGAACTCCGTGACGGATGTAACCTCGACGCACGCCTTATTCAGCTTGGCTCGCATACATCCATCGAAGTCCATGACGATGGATCAACGCTGAGTTTTCTGGTTCGCCAGATTGTCCGCGCCGACGCGGAACTATCGCTCTACGACGTTACCGGACGCCGAGCACTTCTCCTCCATCGCGGCATGCTCGAACGTGGCGAGCACACCTTCACTGTTGGGCGACGCTCGCTGCCTGCAGGCATGTATTTCCTCGTCTTCACCACCGACCAACTACGCCGAAGCCTCGCTATGTTGCTCGATTGATCGGGCTTTGAGCGCCGTATATTTGCGACCGGCTTGCGTTCACGTGGACTGGGCAATAATGCCCTTTTTTTGTTCGCACTGTGTATGCGCACGATACCGGAAGAGACGCTCGATCGAATACGCCACGTCTGCCGGCACCACAATGCCGAGCTGCTTGAGTGCCATGTGCGGGGGCAGCGTCACGCACTCGTACTGGAGCTGTTTATTGATAGCGTCGAAAGTGTCACCCATTCGCTCTGCGAAGCAATCAGCCGAGATCTTGAACCACTGCTTGATACCGACCCACAACTTGCAGACGTCGTTCGCTTGGATGTTTCCTCGCCTGGAGTGGACCGCCCACTTGAGTACCATTGGCAATATCCTAAGCACATCGGGCGTATGCTCTCTGTACATACCGATGATGGCACAACCTACCGTGGGCGACTACGCTCGTGCGGCGAGCAGGCAATCGTACTCGATTGCTCAGATCAAACAGTCTCGATCCCCTTTTCCGCGATTAGACGAGCACACGTTGAACTTGAATGGTAACCTTCGGAGATACTACGATGCCACGGAAAAGCACGCAAAAAATTGACAAGAAAGCGATCATTGCTGCATTCGTCGAGATTGCAAAAGAGCGCGGTATTGACCGCGACCTCATCCAAGGCAAGCTCGAAGATATGTTTCGCTTGCTCGTTCGCAAAAAATATGGCGAGGATGCCGAGCCAGACATCGTCTTGAACATGGATCGCGGCGATATTGAAATCTACCTCCCGCGGACAGTCGTCAACTACGTCCTCAATCCTGCAAAAGAAATTTCCCTGAGCGAAGTCCAACGTCGAACCGACGAACCGTACGATGTCGGCGATGAATACATCGAGGAAATCTCCTTGGAAAACATTAGCCAGGAATTTGGTCGCCAGCTCATCATGTACGCCAAGCAGGTGCTGAGCCAGCAGATCCGGGACATCGAACGGAACAACATCTACCAAGAATACGAGCAGAAAATCGGCGAAATCATCGTCGGGGAGATCTACCAGATTCGCCGCAACGACATCCTCATCCTGCACAACAAGAACGAAGTGCGTATGCCACTGGAAGAGCAAATTCCAACGGAGCGCTACCGCAAGAATGCGACAATCCGTGCCATCGTCAAGGAAGTTCGCCGCGCAACACCAACGAGCACACCGGATATCATCGTCTCGCGCGCTGACGAGCGCTTCCTGGCACGGCTGTTTGAGTTGGAAGTGCCGGAAGTCTATGACGGCGTTGTTGAAATCAAAGCTATCGCACGCGACCCAGGCGAACGTGCGAAAGTTGCAGTTACCAGCTACGACGACCGTGTTGACCCTGTCGGCGCGTGTATCGGGATGAAGGGCATCCGGATCAATGCAATCGTTCGTGAGCTTTCGGGCGAGACGATTGATGTTATCGAATGGTCGGACGATCCGGTCACCTTTATTGCTCGCGCACTTTCACCGGCAAAGGTGCGCCAAATTCAAGTGGATATCGAAAACAAAACAGCCGTCGTCGTTGTCCCCGATGATCAAGTCTCGCTCGCTATTGGGCGAAATGGGCAGAATGTTCGCTTGGCATCCCGATTGACTGGTTATGCGATCACCCTCGTCAAGGAAGGAAGCGAAGACATCGAGCTCATCGAATTCCGGGATGACCTTGGCCGCGAGCTCTACGAGCAGATCATCGAAGCCCATATTGATACCGCACGCGAGTTTCTGGCAGCCGATTTCAAAACGCTGCTACGTATTCCGGGGATGACCCCGACACGCTTGATGGAAATTCGTAAGCTTATTCTCGACGAATTCGGTGAGCAGGAATACCCCGACATCGCCGAACGGATTGCTATCGCGCAAACCCAACTCGAAGAAGAGCGCGATCAATCCCATCGAAAATCTGGCGCAGACGACCTCGACGAGATCGAGGAAATGTTCGACGAACTGCAAACAGAATCCTATGACGAGCTTGATGAAGAGGATGGATTCATTCCTGAAGACCCATCCAAACCACCAAGCCAAGAGTAGTCTCCAGCAGCAATGCCTGTCGAAAAGCTCCGTCTTTGTACTGCGTTTATTCTCTGGATCGTGCAATGCTGCAATTGCCTCAAGAGCGCAAGCTCTTCAAAGTTGCCAAGTACTTCAACATCTCGAAGGAAGAGATCGTTGAGTACCTCAAGGCGAAAGGATTCGATGTTTCCTCTAAACCCAGCTTCGAGCTCAATGATGCTATGCTCGAAGCAGTAGCTGGGCATTTTGCGAAGGAAGCAAAAGCAGCCGAGCGCATCCGTAGCAAAGTCGAGCAATTCGACCGCCACCGCACACCGACGAAAAAAGAAGCACCCCCGCACCATCCTCCACAGAAGCAAGCAGAGCAGCCTGCTGTCGAAGCGCTTCAGGCAGAGGCTCCAGTGCCAGAGCCTACACCTGTCGAACTCGATGGTGAAAGCACCCTGCCAGATGCGATCAGCGTCGAAACGGTGCATTCGCTTCAGGTAACCGAAGAGCCGCATCGCGAGCGGGATGAGTCCATAGCCGCTGTTGAAGAACCTCCATCAGTCGAAAGTGCTCCCGAAACCTCCACTCCAATGGATGTTACCCATCGCGAAGAGGTTACTGGCGAGGTCGCTGCTGAAGTTGATGCACCAGCAGTTCCCGTTTCTCTCACTGAAGAAATTTCCGAGTCCACGCTTTCAGAAATTAGCGATCCAGGAGAAGGTTCCGAAACGGAAGCAGAACCGTCACTTGCTCCGGAACAAGCACCTGAGTCGAGCGAGCGTGCCACTCACGAACTCCCTATTTCTGCCGAAGAAGGAAGTGACGACACAGGCGAGACCAAGCGTCGTCGCCGCGTCTCGAACGTCATTGCCACGTCCGAACCTGATAGTCCATCTACCGCGTGGAAGCTACGGGGACTGACCGTCGTCGGGAAAATCGAACTCCCTGTTGAAGAGCCGCGCCGCGGCAAACGTCAACAACGGAAACCCGAAAAACCTGCGCAACCCCAACGGCGCGAAGCACGCCCGAATGTGAAAGCCAAAGGCACTAGTAAACAAACACCAGAAAAAAGCACATCATCTGCCGCCCCAGAGCAGACCCTACCACTCCTGATTGAGACTGCCCCATCAAGTGTACTCAAAAGCAAGAGCAAGAAGCCTCCTACGAAAGATGACCTGCTGACGGAAGACAAAGCCAAGAAGAAACGCAAACCTCTCCGTGA
>RFIK01000039.1 GCA_003695605.1 Chlorobiota bacterium | reverse complement strand
GCAATTTGACTGATCGAGGGATTGATGAGATTCATCGGCTTTTTAGCGATGTGGTTCCCCAGAGGATTACCGCTTTTTTTGCTGGATGCATTGTAATCTTTGACCAAGGGGTCTTTGCCTTTCGAAATCGTTGTCCAGTCCTTTGCACGATCGTGCGCGATGGCTGCCATTCGTTTGAGGTTTCCTTCGGTCAGGCACGTATGAGTAAGAATCTTCGGGAAGCGTGGTGTCCGAACATTGATTGGTGGTATGCCGCTCATCCCCAGCAAGTCAGGGGTGAAGCGATCGGCATACGAAGTGAGAATTTTCCAGCCTGTCGGAACCAGATCCACAATCAACGCATTGTAAACGCGGCAGGGGCCACAGCCAAGCTCGTCCCATTTGCCATTACCGGTCGGGGAAAATTGCTGACGCTCACCGAATTTGTGGTAACCGCCAGTTTGATCTGGAGTGAACAGCGATGGGTCGTGAAAGACTTTGTCCTTGATGAACGCACGAGCAGCATAGGGAGCAAATGCTGCTTTCCCGGGACGTGGAGCCCCTGGTGCACGCCCAGGACGATTGTCCCAGGCATCAATCGGTGCTGAACCTTCACAACCAATGAGCAAACCACCGTAATCGTCTGCCGTCGGGGGCAGGTAGAAAACGTAGAGGTGACCATGTTCTCCATTGGAATCAATCTTATTGCCCGAAATAGGATTGATGTTCCCGGTACCACCCAAACTAATGTTGACACCGTAGTGACGCTGCCCATGCTTCGTCTCTTTTATTCGATGCCGTCGCCCCATCCCAAGCGATTCTCGTTCCGAATATGGAAGATATTCGATGCCGTGTGTTGCGGCTAGTCGTCGGTTACGTTCAATGATTTTGCTAGGGCCTTGCAACCAGTCGAAGAACGCATCCGCTGCTGCGCCACTTGCTTTGGGAAGTTGGATCAATACGCGCCCTCCATGGGAGAGTACCGACGCAATAGGAATACCACTCGATGACCATGGCAACCACCCTTGCTCGCTCCGATACATGAGTCCCCCATAGTAGAGTACCACAAAAACTCGGCGGATGAACTCTCTTTCATCCCGATTGCCACGCGTGAGGGTGCCATACCAGAACGCAACATCCAACTCGAATTGCTGCTGGGCATCGCGCAAGATAGTTACGGTACCATTCTCATCTCTGCCTTTCCACAGTGGTACACGCCTGGCATTGCGACCGAAGTACCTGTCGTACACCAAGGATGCATTGATAGCCATGGCAGACCTCGCAATGATATAACGACTTGTTGGCAGCAGACATCCAACACCTCAGAAGGGCTTGCTCAATGGCAAAATTCTCCATTACGTACATGAAATAATCGCGAAAAAATTCCCCATATTTTCCACCTGCAAGTTTCTACCAGACACAGAGCGCTCGATCTGTTTCTGTGTAGTAGTCCCCCTCAATCACTGCGTTCACTGCTTTTCGAAATGGTATTCGGATCGTCCTCGATTGGCCGACACCAAGTTCCTCCTTGCCGAAGAAGCGTATCGCAGCGCCAACGTGTGTCATCGGTTAACGGGTAGTCGCTCATCGTATGCAGACCCCGACTTTCCTTCCGGTGCAATGCACTCTGCGCAATCAGCCATGCCACAGTTATCATGTTGCGGAGCTCGATCAGCTCTGGTATGAGCTTCGTGCGACGGTAGAATTCCTCGACCTCCTCGCGTAAGAGCTCGATCCGTCGTAATGCTCGCTCGAGGCGTAACTCCGATCGCACGATCCCCACGTAATCCCACATGACCGACTGCAACTCCTGTCGGTCATGCGCAATGAGCACCCATTCTTCAGCGTTTGTTGTTCCGCTGTCATCCCAGGGCAGAATCTCATCGAATTCGGCCCCAAGCGGTGGGGGGGGATGCGTACCCAGATACGATGCAGCACGCTCAGCAAACACGACACCTTCGAGCAGTGAGTTGCTCGCGAGCCGATTCGCACCGTGCACACCGGTGCATGCAACTTCGCCGCACGCGAATAGTCGCCGAATACTTGTTCGGCCGTGCAAGTCCGTCCAGACACCCCCGCAGCAGTAGTGTGCCGCAGGAACAACAGGGATCATGTCCTCCGGAAGCTGAATACCGCGCCGTGCGCACTCGCGCGCAATTGTTGGGAAGCGTTCCCACACTTCTCGTTGCTCCATGTGCCGAAGATCGAGCCAAACGTGCCGATCGCCGCGCATTTTCATCTCGTGGTCAATTGCGAGAGCGACTACATCGCGCGGGGCAAGTTCCGCACGGTCGTCATAGCGCACCATGAAGCGTTCACCACCGCCATTGCGGAGCACCGCACCGGCACCCCGAACTGCCTCACTAATCAAGAACGCCGGCCCTGGACGGCTGGGATCATAAAGCGCAGTAGGATGGAACTGGATGAATTCCATATTGGCGATGGTTGCACCGGCACGGTATGCCATAGCAACCCCATCTCCCGTTGCAATCGGTGGATTGGTCGTATGCGCATAGACTTGCCCGCATCCACCAGTTGCCAGCAACGTTGCGCGTGCAAAGAACCGCTCGACCTGCCCATTTGGCAAGAGTGCATAGACACCATAGCACGTTGGCGACGCTGCGCGCTTTCCACTGCGGCGGTGATGGTCCGTCATGAGCTCAACTGCGGTCGCATGCTCGACGATGTGAACGGTAGTCCGTTTTGCTAAGGCATCGAGCAGTGCTGCTTCGATTGCACGCCCCGTTGCATCCCGTGCATGGACGATACGGTTGTGGCTGTGTCCACCTTCTCTGCCGAGATCGAGTGTGCGTCCGCGTCGGGTAAAGTGCACCCCGAGCATCCGGAGCTCCTCGATGACGTGGGGAGCACTGCGAACCATCACTTCTACTGCCGACCGATGGCACAGCCCTGCACCAGCGCGAAGAGTATCCTCGATATGCGCATCGAACGAGTCGGTCTCCGCAATAGCGGCGCTGATGCCGCCTTGAGCGTAGTTCGTGTTTGATTCGGCCTGCTGCTTTTTCGTTAGAACGACGACACTGCCACTGTCCGAAACTTTGAGCGCAAAATACAGCCCTGCAATTCCACTTCCAACGACGACGTAGTCAGCGTACTGCGGCATCCGAATCAGCGACGTTCGCGACGGTAGTGACGTTCAAGCTCGCGATGAAGTTGCTCCAGCTTTGGTTGGAGTTGTTCCATCATCTTGCGGAGCTGTTCAATGGAGCGCTTGGTGATGGCATCAAAATCCGACAGTGCTTGCTGATAGGCTGCTTCGAAATCCTTTATCATGCGATCGAGGGCATTGAGATCAAAAACCTGCCCCACTGCAGTGTCTTGGGTATACGATTGCCAATGCTGCTGACGCAGGAAATCGCGGATGTTGTCAAGTTCTCGTTGCATTCTTTGCCGCACGGAATCGAGCTGCGCATCTTCCTCAAATCGCGGTGCTGGCGGCAGCTGAATTTCTGGAGGATAGAGTAGGAGTGGCGGCTGAGCAACTCGATCGTCAAGTTGTGGGTGGGCGGGTGCATCCTGATTAAACCGCTGGCTCTGTTGTGGGGAAACCTTTGGCTCTTTTGCTAATCGCTCAGCCTCCTTTGCACAGCGCTCGGCTGCTTTCGCATAGTGCTCGGCATTTTTCGCGTAGCGCTCAGCTTGCTTTCGGTACTCAGCGGCTTGTTGCCAGTACTGCTTGATCTTTTTCAAATATTCCAGGGCTTCCGTTCCATGGTTGACCAACGCGTTCCACGAAGCATCATCTTGTTGACGCGAACGATCTGCACGAGATTTGTCTGGAAACGTGGGCGCCGTCGGAGACGTGGTACGTTCGCGCGAGAACTTGTTCGTCTCCTGCCGAGATTGCACCGAATTGTTCTTCGCTGGGGATTTTTTGTCCCACACAATGATCGTATCGAGTACCCCCTTCGAATAGAGCTTGATGACGGTTTTCCCTGCGAGCGTGTCGAAGATTGCCATGTCATGCTGCCGCTGCTGGGCAGAAGTTCCAACGAGCACAAGGGCGAACATCCCTATCAGTGCACGCATCTGCCGCGGAATCATCGCGACCTCCAATCAATTGTTCGACATGCGTCCGAAAATACTATTTCAAGGTATAAAAACAACAAGCGGCCGCGTCTGGCTACAAGCGACCGCTTTCGTTGATATACTCGGGGATGGTTAGATCGCAGACGCGAGCGTTTTTCTAAGCGTACACGCAGTCATCCCCTGGAACTTGCACCTCTGCTTGCTGCAGTGCAGACTGATAGAGGGCTTCGATAACGCGCATCCGCTCGACTGCCTCGTCTGCTGTCGAGATAATCGGCACTAATCCTTGGACGCCGGCGATAAAGTGCTTGAGTTCCGCTTCGTACGCCCGCGTGTAGGTTTCCACGTTCGACCCGCGTTGCGGTGGGGCGATGATCGAAACGCCAGATTCACGCTGACGGACGACCTTGAATGGATTGATGAACGCACTTCCATTCCGTCCGTACACGTTGCAGTAGAAGAGGTCCTCCGGTCGAACCAATGACCAACTCGTCTCGAGCGATGCAACGCTGCCATCAGCAAAGTTGAGCGTCGCAATCGCGACATCTTCAACTGTCGGGTGTGCATTGTAGAACAGTGATGCTGATACCGACCGTACAGTCGTCGAGCGGAACAGATAGAGCAGCAAATCCACGATTACAAGCCCAAGTTCGAAGAGAACACCACGGCCGTGCTGCATCGCGAGCATCTGCAGACGGTTATCGCCCATAAATGGTTTGAGCCACCCCGCTTTCGCGTAGTAGACGTGCCCGAGCTGCTGTTGCTCGATGTAGTTCTTCATCAAAACAACGTCGCTGCGAAACCGATGGTTCATGCCTACCATGAGCTTGACGCCCTGCCGGCGGGCTTTTGCTGCAAGCAGCGCTGCCTCATCGCTGGTTAGTGCAAGGGGACGCTCAACGAAGGTATCCCACCCCGCTTCGATACACGCCGAGACAAGTTCTGCATGCGTAGTGGTCGAGCTGCAGACGTCCACAGCCGCTATCGGGAGCGAGCGAAGCTCTTCGACGGTACGCACAGCATACGGGACGTCGTAGCGCTCAGCAACTGCCCGCGCTTTCGAATAGTTTCGGTCACAGATCGCAACAAGCTCCACCGACGGCAACCGCCGCAGAATTGGGAGGTGGATGCTCTGCGCAATGTTTCCTGCTCCTACGAGCGCAAGTGCGACCTTATTCATTAGTGCCTCCTTTCGTCGTGGTGGTGGCTACGGAAGTTCAGCGGAAAATACCGTGCCATCGCGGTGATTGTTCCGCACTGCAATGCAAAAAAATGTGCAATGGCGCTGCACAGTAATTCGAAGCCCTGCTCTTTTGTTTCGCAGCGGCACTGCGGCAGTGTCAACACTTTCCGACAGTGACAAGTTTCGCTGACGCTAACGGAGATGCGGAAGGACACCTGAAACGATCCGTTCCAACTTCGGCGCTGCTTCCTCGGCTGCTGCGATGATCTCCTCAGCAGTCACTGCACGGAGTGCATCGGGGAAGCATTCGTCGGTTAGGATCGAAAATGCAAGCACCTGCATACCACCATGAACTGCCGCGATTGTTTCGGGCACAGTACTCATCCCCACAGCATCTGCGCCGATCGCCCGGAGGAATCGGTACTCTGCTTTCGTTTCCAAGTTTGGACCATGAACAGCAACGAGCACCCCTTCGCGGAGAAGGATGCGGTTCTCTAATGCAACCGTCCGTGCTATCGCTCGAAGGCTCTCAGGGTAGGGATCGCTCATATCCGGAAAACGGGGGCCCAGCGTATCATCGTTGGGACCGATGAGCGGGCTATCGCCCATGAGATTGATGTGGTCCGCGATGAGCATTACATCACCCCGTCGGAACAGCGGATTGAGCGCACCTGCTGCATTGGTCAGTGCAAGCGTGCGCACACCAAGCGCCCGGAGCAGCCGCACACCGTAGGTCACCTGCTGCATTGAGTAGCCCTCATAGTAGTGCACCCGCCCTTGCATGATTGCAACACGTACACCGGACCACGTTCCCAACAGCAGCTGCCCACGATGACTCGGTGCAGTCGAACGCGGCATGTGAGGAATCTCACCATACGGAATGGAATGCTCAAGCTTGCATGCATCTGCTAAGCGTTGTAGACCGGAGCCGAGCACAACCGCAACGTGTGGTTGCCAATGCGTCTGCTGGTGGAGGTATGCAAGACTTTCCTCGAGCATTTGACGGAGGTTGTTCATCGTCATCTGCTGCGTACTGGTTGAACACGTTCGCTTTCGGCATACGCCCGTCCATCGCGTGGATCAAGGGGTAACCGAACGCGGAAGCTTGTACCACTACCTTCGCTGCTTTCAACGCTGATTGAGCCATGATGTGCTTGGACGATCCACTGCACGATCGAGAGCCCTAGCCCACTTCCGCCAGGAGTGCGGTGACGCGCTTTGTCCACACGGTAGAACCGATCGAAAATATGGGGGAGATCTTCGGCAGGGATGCCAATACCGGTATCGCTCACCATCAGGACGGCGCTTGCATCCTCGACCTGAAGCTGGACACACACACCTCCGCCGCGTGGAGTGTACTTGATTGCGTTGTCGAGCAAGTTGATAACAACCTGCTGGAGCCGCGCCCGATCGCCGATAATTTGTACGTACGGCTGGAGCGTTGTCGTCAGCGCGATGCCGTGCTCTTCAGCAAGCACAGCGAAATCTTCAGCAACAGCAGCGACAAGTTCTGTGAAATTGAGCCGCTCCCAGTCCATCTGCGTCTGTCCAGACTCAGCGCGAGAAAGCTCAAGCAAACCCTCGACAACCTTCGAAAGCCGTCCGACTTCTTCCAGCGCACTGGCAAGCGCTGTTTGGTATTCCTCGGCAGTATGCGGACGGCGGAGCATCAACTCAAGCTCGCCCATCAGGATTGCAAGTGGCGTCCGCAATTCATGCGATGCATCACTGGTAAACTGCTGGATTTGCTGGAACGACTCTTCCAGCCGCGCGATCATATCGTTGAGGGTTGCCGTCAGACGGGCGATTTCATCACCGGATGCAGGCATCGGCAAGCGTCGGTCGAGATGGTGCGCGGTGATCTCCTGTGCTGTGCGCGTGATGAGATCCACCTGCCGAAGCGACGAACGTGCAAGCCAGTACCCACCAATTACGGCGATGACAACTACAAGCGGCAGCCCAATTTTGAGAACTGCAAAAAGCTCTCCCAACGTCTGCTCGATTTCCGTCAGTGGATAGCCAACAACAATCTCCACCAACGGCGAGCGGACCGCTGCAACGCGGTAGTGCTGCCCACCGACAACAACAGTCTTGAGCAACGGATACGGCGGCGGCAGCGGCTCGGATTGCACAAGCTCCCAGAAGGTTGGCAGCGTGTCTTGGGTTCCCGCTGAGCGCCACAGAATCGTTCCCGACGTATCAGCGATCTGGATCAGGAACGTCCGCGCATTGAAGAGGATGTGCTCGTAGATCGCCATCCAAACGACGTCGGGTTCGCTGCCGGCCGAATCTGCTCCGAGCGTGTCGCGGCGGAGGGGAGGTTGCTCGAACAAAACAACCCCATGACGACGGCGGAACGGCCGTCGCAGTGGCGTTCGTGATTCCTGCTGCTTTTGCTTGATGATGTAATCGAGCGAGCTCGCTACTCGCCCGAGCGATGCATCGAGATTTTTGTGCAAGCTCGCCGACACAGTGCGGTAGAGCGCTCCTGCGAAGGCAGCAAGTGCAAGCGTAATCAGCACCGCGTACCATAGCGTCAGTCGCCACCGAAGCGGCAACCGTACAAACCAGGAGCGAAGCATTTGAAGGTAGCGTCTCATTCTGCTGCAAAGATGCAATCGCGTGCTGCGTCGTCGTCACGGGTACCGTGCCATCGTGCAGCTAACCACCACGGCGCAAGCGTACTGTTATTTTTGCCCCGCCTGCATGCTGCGCTTGTTGCTCTCGAGGACAAGTGGCGGCATTCATAGAGCATTTGGTTCCAATATTCCCCGTGTGCATCTCCGATGGAGGTATCTACGCGACCGATCCACTTGACTGATGAAAGCTTTGACCAGGAGGTTCTCCGCTCACCGCTGCCGGTATTGATTGATTTCTGGGCTGCGTGGTGCGGCCCATGCCGTCAGATTGCACCCATCATTGACGAACTTGCCGAAGAATTGAGCGGCAAAGTCAAGATTGCGAAAATGGATGTGGATAGCAATCCCCGCACACCGATGGAATACGGTGTACGTTCAATCCCTGCGCTACTTGTTTTCCACGAAGGGAAGCTTGTGGACACCATCGTCGGTGCAGTGCCCAAACGCATGATCTTGGAGCGGCTCGAGCGGTATCTCGGGTAGCAGCACAACCCCCGACCGCTCGAATACCGACTGTTCTCTGCAAGCTTAGATCCCCGATGAGCCTTCTCGCTGCTCGCGACGACGGCGGCGCTCTTCATCGCGTGCTTGGTCGCGCTCGATTTCCTGAAACACCCGTGTCATCAGATGCTCGACGGCACGCTTGAGCTCGCGCACTTCTTCCGTAGCAGGCACAAACTCAGCGATGAATTGCTCCAGCTGCCGACGGTTTTGCGCCACTGTTCGATCAACGCCGCCGAACGTTTCTCGGAACCACTCGATAAATGTCCGCCGAATCGGTGTTGTCGCAAGTTCACCGAGTGGCTGTTCGAGGATGCTGCGGTCTTGGCGAATGTGCTGCAAGAGCGTCTCGAATGCCAGGAGCGTTGCTATCTGCTCTAGCCCGTTGGAAGACACAAGCGAGTTCTGGATCGTCTCGAACGACTTTTTGAACAGCGCGATTTCTTCTGGAACGCCAACGGTGGCGAAGATGAAGTAGAGCTTGCTGATGTCCTCGTGCGTAACATGCGTTCGTGCCCGAAGGAGCGCCAGTGCGCGGAGCAGGTCCAGCGACTTCGCCTGCGTGCGCGGTGAGATGTAGAACTCCCGGTACGTTTCGGCTGCTTGGCCGCGGTGCGACTCGCGAAGTGCCCGATTGCGCAAGTGCTCGAAATGCCCCACAACCAAGTTGGCAAAGTAGAGATCCTCCGGACGAATCCGAATCGTAATCGCTGGATTTGATCCTGTGATGATCGAGTGCATGTACTTGAGTTCAGCGAACGGTATTTTCTGCGGTGGCTCCGCCGGCTTGCCGCCGTGGACCAGATACTTCTGCGCGATCTTGAACTGCATGTAGGGGTCCTTGTCGGGCAGGATGAGCGCCTTGTAGAGGAAACGGTCGAGAATCGCTTCAGTGACTTCACTGACGCGGAGGTAGTTCGTCGCGGCGATAACGGTGTGGATCTGTGCTGGCTGGTGGTGCACTCCACGAACGAGTCGCCGCTCATTGAGGAGGGAAAGGAGTGCGCGGAGCGTGAAATCATTCGCGTCGAAAATCTCATCAATAAAGCCAAACTCGCTTTCAACCAGTGACCCTTCGGTGTTGTGCTTGAGGATGCCACGTTTGAGCAGTTCTAAATCGAGACCACCGAAGTAGGAATCCGGCTGTTGCTCTTTACTGGCCTGGATTCGGAAGACCCGCGCTCCGTCGAACATGGCAAAGATCTGCTCGGCAAGAAGCGTTTTCCCAACGCCGGTGCGACTCTGCAGGAGCATGTGCTCACCGGTCAAGAGGGCACAGAATGCCTGCTCGATGACCTCATCGCGCCCGACGACCCGCTGCCCGATGAACTGCGCTGCCTCTTTGAGTTTGAGTGCAATCTCCTCGACGGAAAGCGGAATCAGCTCAGGCTCCTGCATCGTTTGCTCAATGCTATCTGGTGGCGCTGATTGCATCCGATCTGTGGCCATAGGCATGCCCGGAACGATACACTGCCGAAAATACGACCACTGCTCGATGACATCGTGTGCCTAAGAGTACAAGCACCCACCGTGCTGCGACTCTGCGCACCAGTTTTTCGAACGATTGCACATCTCACCTTCCCCAGCTTGCAGCGTCTATTTTTGTCTGCTCACACTGCTCACGTCATGCCCAATGCCGCGTGGAAGCTTCTGTTCACCGTGGTACGACACCGCACTCGTCGTTGCAATTACTGGTGCACTCTACTCCTCCACTGCAGCGCCCGACCTTTACTACACCGACTGCGGCGAACTCGCTGGAGTCGCTGCAACACTCGGGGTGGCGCACCCAACAGGATACCCACTCTTTACGCTCATCGGACACGGATGGGTACAACTGCCGCTCCCGCTTTCTCCGATCGGCAAGCTCGGTGCATTGATGGTTGTTCTCGGCGCAGCCGCTGCTGGTTTGATGCATCGTCTGATGCTTCGGCTCTTGGGCGAGCTGGGATGGCTGGATGCACGCGGAATCCGAGGTGTTGCACTCTCGACAGCACTGCTGCTGGCAACGGCACGAACGATCTGGGCGCAATCGCTCAGCGTCGAAGTGCACGCACTACAGGTGGTGCTCATCGTCCATCTTCTCTACTGGCTCATCCGATGGGAGCAGACCCGCCTCCGTAGCGACCAACTCTGGGCGGCGTTTGCACTCGGACTTTGCTTTACCAATCATCTTTCCAGCATCGTTCTGCTACCTGGGACGCTGCTGTTTGCATTGATGCACAGCCGCGGCCAGTGGCACGAGCGACTTCGGCAGCTGCAACTGCCCGCAGCGATCACGCTGGCATGCAGCATCGTCTATGCCTACCTTCCGCTCCGCAGTGCGAGTGAACCGCTCTTCAACTGGGGTGAGGTTCATCGCAGCCTGAGCAAATTCCTCTACCACGTGCTCGGAAAACAGTACAGCATCTGGTTGTTCAGTGGATCGGCACGCCAGCAGCTTGGGGTGTTTGGGTCGCTCCTGCTGCCCAACGTTGCTGTGCCATTTGCACTACTCGGCTTTTGGGCGCTCTGGAAACATTCCCGCGCGGTGGCATGGCTGCTACTTGCGCTCGCTGGTGTGTGCGTAAGTTACGTGATCAACTACAGCATCCCCGACATCGAGCCATACTTTGCAACTGCCTTCATCGCCGGAGCTATCGCGACAGGAATCGGAATTGCAGCACTGTGGCGGTTACGGTTGATGCGGTACCTTGCGCTCGTGTTGCCGATCGTGTACACGCTGTGGAATTGGCGGGCGGTGGATTTGCGACATCACTGGCTGGTACGCGAGTACGTTCGGCTTATCGTCGAGCCACTCCCTCGTGGGAGCATCGTGCTTTCGCAGCAGTGGGACTACTTCTGCTCGGCATTCTGGTACATGCAGCAAGTCGAAGGCTATCGTCCCGATGTTGTGCTGATCGAAAAAGAGCTTCTCCGCCGAACGTGGTACCTCCATCAGCTTGCGCGGTGGTATGGCGAGCCAATTGCGCGCTGCAGCACCGAGATTGCGGCATATACGCCGCTGCTCGAAGAATTCGAGTCCGGGGAAATGCCGAAGGAACGCTACAGCATCATCCAGCGTGCATTTGTTGCGCTCCTGCGCGGCTTTGTCGAACGCAACCCCGACCGCGCTGCATTTGCCACACCTGAGGTGCTCGAAACAGAGCCAGACTTTGCAGCAGCTGTCACCGCGCGTGCCTACGGCGCAACGTTGGCACTCAACGCTGAACGGCACACCCTCCCACCGCCGCTTGTGTACGACGCTCGACGCTTGCTCGAAAGCAGCAGCCGCTACCACAGCGAGCGACTCGACCGTGGCCTTATAGCGCTTGCATCGCTGGCGTACGTCCGCACAGGAGACGCACTCCTTGCACGCAACAGCGCAGCAATCGAGAGTGCACGTCAGTGTTATCGGATTGCACTCCTGCTCGATCAGAAAAGCAGTGCGGCGCGTGAGCGCCTTTCCCAGCTCGGTAGGAACTAACTGTTGCCCCGCGTTTGCCAGACCCTGAGCTGAAGCGCCCGTCAGTGCAGACTGCGGTCCAGATGCGCATTGCCGCGTGCGTCAGTGCGAGTGCTACCGACCTCCGCTAATCGAGATACGCAGCTCTACTCCCACTTCGGTAACGCTAAATCCAGGGTTCGATGCGCCAGTGGTGAACTCTCCGTTGTAGCGGAAGAACGCCGTCGCGGTAACCAAGCGGCTCAACGTGTAGCGCGCTCGCGGCTCGATGAGAATCGAACGTCGTCCGTCAACCTCGGTTCCGTTGGTGCTTTGCTGCGCCTGGCCGGGGCGTTCGCCAAGGAGGAACGTTCGCCTGCTGGAGGCGCGGTACGACGTGATGAGCGAGAACTCGACATCGTTTTTCAGGTCAATTCCCAGCAAAGGAAAACTGAACCCGCGGAGCGCGTAGTTGGCATTGAGTGCCAACTCATTTTGCACTTCTTCAGTCAGTGTCCGCGCTGCAACGGCAACGCTGTAGTTC
>RFIK01000232.1 GCA_003695605.1 Chlorobiota bacterium | reverse complement strand
GAGTGCACGGGCAACTGAACGCACGTGCTCGGTGGCTACTGCATCGTTGACCAGCGGCGGATATCCTTCGGCGATGTCTACGGCGCATTCGACGTCGTGGAGGCTGCAGAGCATCTTGCTGTGCGCAGTGATCCGGTTCCACATCTGACGCCGCCACCGCTCGTCGAAGCTGCGGAGAGTGCCTTTGAGTTCTACCCGGTCCGGGATGATGTTCGTTGCTGTTCCCCCCACGATGGCAGTGACGGCCAGCAAGCCAGGCTGCAGTGGATTGCGGTAATGCTGGATGATGCTTTCCAAATGCACGACGAGTTCCGCGGCAGCACGGATGGGATTGGAGCCTTTCTGTGGCTGTGCGGCGTGAGTTCCTTTGCCGTGCAAGTGCCAGTATAGCTCATCGGCGCTTGCCATGATGGGACCGGGCGCAATTTCCACAGTGCCAGTGGGAGCGTCCGGATACAAGTGCTGGCCAAAGATTGCCTCGGGCGGACTGTCATCGAATACACCTTCCTTGAGGAGGAGGGAAGCACCTCCGGGAGATTTTTCTTCACCAGGCTGAAACACGACGAGAACGCGACCACCTAACATCTTGCGATGCTGATACAGCAGTGCTGCGGCACCAAGAAGCATCGCTGTGTGGCAATCATGCCCGCAGGCGTGCATGACGCCCGCGTTGACTGATGCAAAAGGCAATCCTGTTTGCTCGACGATCGGCAGAGCATCAATATCGGCGCGCAGTGCGACGCATCGCTGGCCACGCCCGATGCTGACTACTACGCCTGTTCCTGCAACGATGCGCGGCTTGAGCCCAAGCTGCTCGAGCACTGCTGCGATGTATCGGCTCGTGTTTGTTTCCTGGAAGGACAGCTCTGGGTGCTTGTGCAGGTACCGACGGTGTTCGCACAGCCATGCAGCATGGTTCCGAGCAAGCGCAAGCCAATCGGGAGTCTGCATCGCTTAGGCGCGAGGAGGAAGTTCCACTACAACAGTGCCGAGCAGGTCTGCTGGACCGCTCAACGTGAGCGTGGTGATTTTTCGTTGTTCGGCGTGGATCGTTACCGAAAGCTGCTCGCCACTGGGAGGAACGACCGTGATTGTCGGGCGGGTGCATTGATTCCGTAACCATGCAATGACTGCGGTTGCAAGCGCACCCGTTCCACACGCACCAGTGATGCGCTCGACGCCGCGCTCGTAGGTTGCAAGGTACACGACACCGCGTTCAACGCGATAGAGGTTGACGTTCGTTCCTCGGGGAAACGCGCTGTATGCCCGCACGCGTGGGGCAAGCTGTGCAAAGTCAGCAGCATCAGTGGTTCCTCTACTGAATGTGCTGAGAACGTCTTGTTCGATGACGACGTGGTCGGAGCCGACATCCACATAGGCATAATCCAGCGGTGTTCCGTCAAGCTCAAGCCGAGCATGCTCAACGATCGTGCGCGGAGGAGGAAAGTCCACGGCGACGATGCCATCGTCGGCAAGTGTGACGCGGTAACGCTCACCTGCGAGCGCAAGCTCGAATGTTGGCGGGGACCAGCCATGGCGAGCAGCAAAGAGAGCGGCACAGCGGGCGCCGTTGCCACACATCATCCCACTCGAACCATCGGGATTGAAAAAATACACACCGAGGCTTTCTCGACGATACTCAACCAGGAGAACACCTTCCGCTGCGCGCCCTACGAGAGAGTGTGCAGCCTGACAGAGAAGCTCAGCATGGTGCGCCGCGATTGATGGAGGAAGGACGTCAGCTGGAGCGACGACGAAAAGATTTCCCGCGCCGGACATCACCGCAAGTTCAAGCCTCATCGCGACTGTGCAGGAATTCGACAAGCTCGCGGTGGAGCGGACCGTTTGATGCAACGATTGTTCGTGTTGTGAGTGTATGTGGGTTGCCGTTATAATCGGTGACGCTCCCACCGGCTTCTTGCACGAGCAGGACTCCGGCCGCAATATCCCACGGCTGAAGACCTACCTCCCAGAAGCCATCGAAGCGTCCGGCGGCAAGGTACGCCAGGTCGAGTGCTGCAGAGCCGAGCCGCCGAATCGGAATACCCCGCCGGACAAGTTCAGGGAAATGCCAATCCCGATACTCGGGATAGGATGCGATGTTGTAGGGAAAGCCAGTTACCAGGAATGCATCGTCAAGGCGAGTGCACGTCGAAACGGCAATTGGTGCATCGTTGAGCGTCGCACCCATCCCGCGGCGGGCGACGAAAAGCTCATCAAGCAATGGGTGGTACACGACGCCAAGCGTTACCTGCCCTGCAACTTCTACTGCGATGCTCACCGAGAAGATCGGGATGCCGTGGGCGAAATTGACGGTGCCGTCGAGTGGGTCAACGATCCACCGCACTTGGCTTGTGGTCTCGAGCAAACCGGCTTCCTCGGTGAGAATCGTATGGGAGGGGAACGTGCTCCGGATCGTTTCAACGATGAGCTGCTCGGAGGCAATGTCGGAGTCTGTGACGATGTTATGGATGCCCTCCTTGAAACGGAGCTCTTTGGTTTTGGCAAAGTTTGTTCGGAGAAGCTGACCAGCACGCCTGGCTGCGTCAATCGCGACTGTTTCCAGCAAGGCAAGTGGAGGCGTGGGTTCCGTCATTGTGCGGTGCTCAAGCGTAGGTGGTGCAAAAATATCGGCAGCGTTAGCCAAGGAATTTGTTTTGCTCTTTACGAAGCTCTGCGACGAGGTAGCGCAGATGCGGATTTTGGCGAGCATCTGCAAGTGGGACATACCGCTCCATCGTTTCGGTGATGTAGCGGAGCGGATTCCGCTTGAGGTCGAATTCCAGGCAGCGGAAGTTATCCAGCCGCGCTGCGAGCCGAATGATCAAGCAGTCATCGCTTGCATGCTTGAGCCGCTCGACGTGTTCGAGATCGACCGCGTCGTGATCAATTTCCTGCCGCACGAGGTCTTTGGTGAGCGTTTCGACGATGTAGGCGCAGTATTCACCGAAGTTGTAGGCGATGATTTCACGCGTGATTTCGTCGGAGTCTTCGAGCACATCATGCAGCAGTGAAGCGCAGAGCACATCGGAATCAGTGATGCCAAGCTCAACAATCAAGATTTTGCATACGCGGGAACAATGGAAGAAGTACGGCGAGCCATCACGCCGCTGTTGACCGGCATGGACGCTTTCAGCCATTTCATAGGCGCTGATGATTTTGTTGAGCTCGACTGGATCTACCCTATCGCGCAAGAGCTGCTCTAATTCCGAGATGGTCAGGTGGGTCAGATGGTACATCACCAGCTCCGGTTAGTGGACCTATCGCCGACGGAGGAGCGCCTCGAGATCCCCGCCGAAATTACGGATGATCGTTCGTAGTGTGTCGTAGTCACTGTCGCGTGCAGGGGCAAGACCCTCGACGCTGTACGCATCGTAGAGAATGCGCCGGCCCGTCGGTGTGCTCTGGAAGTCGAGGAGCGCACGCACGATCCGATCGCGCAAGGGTGCAGGAAATCCGCGCCGAAAGACGATTGGGTCGTTCGGAATAGGATCAGTCAATGCTACAATCCGCACTTTCTCGAGGACGTCCGGAAACTGCGTCCGCACACGTACGCGTGCGTCGAGCACTTCGCCGGTCAGAGGATCAGGTGGGGAGTAGTACGTCGCACCCGCATCAACTTGGCGCTGATAGACCATCGTGACGACGTTATCGTGCTTGCCTGCGAAGAGAACCTGACCGAGACGGATGCCGTGTCGCTCGAGCAAGGCTCGAGGGAGGATGTAGCCGGACGTCGATGCAGCATCGACGAAAGCAAAGCGTTTTCCGGCAAGGTCCTCGATCGTGCGGATGCCACTGGCAACGTGCGCGATGATTTGCCCGCGGTAGTGAGTTTCTCCCCCGCGGCGGACGACCATGAGCGCTGCTTCTGCGCCGTATTTCTCATGTGCGAGGATGTAGCTGAAGGTGTTCGTAATGGCAACGTCCACACCGCCACTGCCGAAGGACTCGACGACGACGATGTAGCTTGTTGGCACTGCGGCGGTAAACCATAGCCCAGTTGCTCGGTGCAGGTATGCTACAAGCGAGTCGGCGCTCGTGGCGACTTTTTGATTCTCAACCGATGGGGTGAGCATCAGTTGAATAGGACGCTGCGGGCTCCCCAGCTCCGGTGCCGATGAGAGTAGAAGGGGTCGAATCGTTAGCCAGAGAATTGCCACAGCAGTGAGTGCGCCGTAGAGTAGGACGTATCGCATCGTCGTTCCGAAGCATTCTGAATCAGAGGGGCAGAGCGTCGCGCCGTAGTTTTGCAGCCGTTTGTCGCCCCGCTGTCTGCAAAGTTCGGCAATTGCGGGGTAAATAGTACACGCGTCGTTCCACTTTGCACCGTGCTACGATGAATATCCACGAATACCAAGCCAAGCACCTCTTGCGCCAGTTCGACGTTCCCTTGCTCGATGGTACGCCGGTCTTCAGTGCGGAAGATGCAGGCGTGGTTGCCTATCACCACTTCGAAGCACGAGGGGTGAGCACACTTGTCGTCAAGGCGCAAATTCATGCGGGCGGGCGCGGCAAAGGCATCATCTACGACCCCGAGACGAACCAGCCGCGAATGCTTTTCGGCAAGCAGCTCCGCGGGGTGGTTGTCATCCGACCCGATGAATACGGGAACATTGCGCACAAAGCATACCTTGCTGCGCGGCAGATGCTCGGCGGCAAGCTCGTTACACATCAAACCGGACCGGAGGGGAAAATTGTGCGGCGATTGTTCCTCGAAGAAGGCGCTGTAATCAAGAAGGAGTACTACTGCTCAATTCTCCTGGACCGAAGCCGTTCGCAGAACGTTATCATGGTCAGCAGCGAAGGTGGCGTCGAAATCGAGCGCGTCGCAGAGGAGCAACCTGAGAAAATTCTCCAGGTGCACGTTGATCCCACGATTGGGTTCCAGCAGTTTTTGGTGCGTCGGTTGGCGTTTGGGCTGGGGCTTGAGGGCGCAGCATTCCGGAGTTTCCTGAGCTTTGTTGAACGGCTCTACCACGCCTACGAGGAGCTTGACTGTTCGCTGCTCGAAATCAACCCGCTCGTGTTGACCGACGATGATCGCTTCGTTGCACTCGATGCTAAGGTCAACTTCGATGATAATGCGCTCTTCCGCCATCCAGAATACCTCGACCTCGTTGATACGGACGAAGAAGATCCGCTCGAGCGCGAGGCAGCCAAATACAACCTGAGTTACATCAAGCTCGATGGCAACGTCGGCTGCATGGTCAACGGTGCGGGCCTTGCAATGGCAACGATGGACTTGATTCAACTGGCTGGGGGTAAGCCAGCCAACTTCCTCGATGTCGGTGGTGGCGCCAACGTCGAGCGCATTGCCAGTGGTTTCCGCATCATGATGAGTGATCCGAATGTCCGTGCAGTGCTCATCAACATCTTCGGTGGGATTGTGCGCTGCGATCGCGTTGCGAATGGTATCATGCAGGCGCTCGAACAGGTCAAGGTCACGGTGCCGGTTATCGTCCGTCTGGAAGGGACGAACGCCAAGGAAGCGCTGGAGATCTTGCGTGCGAGCGGACTGAATTTCCTCCTTGCAGAATCGTTTGAAGATGCAGCACGCCAAGTGACTGCAGCGTTGAGTCGCTAAAGGAGCAGAGGAATGTATTCGACACAATGTCTTACCACGGACACCAATGCCAATGAATACGCATACTGTTGACGTTGCTGTGCTCGGTGCAGGGCCGGGAGGATACGTCGCTGCAATTCGAGCAGCACAACTTGGGATGAAGACAATCTGCATTGAGCGCGACCGTCTCGGCGGGGTGTGCCTGAACTGGGGGTGCATTCCATCGAAGGCACTGCTCAAGAGTGCAGAGTACAAGCACTTCCTCGATCATGCCGGCGAGTACGGCTTCAGTGTCCAATCGCAGGTGGACTTCCCGAAGGTCATCGCACGGAGCCGTGCTGTTGCAGATCGGATGAACAATGGCGTTGCATTCCTCTTCAAAAAGTACAAGGTGCAGCACATCAGTGGCACTGGCAAATTGCTCGATAACCATACGGTCGAGGTACGTGACCACGCTGGCACCGTCACTGACCGCATAACCGCGAAGCACATCATCATTGCAACGGGTGCGCGAACTCGGGTGATTCCAGGAATTGAGGTTGACCGCAAGCGAGTTTGGACGAGCACCGAGGCAATGCTTGCCGACAGTGTCCCTACTTCGATGGTCGTCATCGGTTCTGGGGCAATTGGTGTCGAGTTTGCCTACTTCTACAGAGCTTTTGGTACGGCGGTCACTATTGTGGAAATGATGCCGACACTCGTTCCCAACGAAGACGAAGAGATTGCCAAAGAGCTGGAACGAAGCTTCAAAAAGCAGGGCATGACCATCATGACAAGCACGAAAGTTGTCAGCGCAAAAACTGTCGGCGATCGTGTCGAGGTGGTCGTCGAAGGGAAGGATGGCAAGCAGCAAACCCTCACTGCGGATGTTGCGCTCAATGCTGTCGGCGTTCAGGGGAACATCGAGAACATTGGCCTTGAAGAGCTTGGCGTTACCGTCGAACGCGGTTGGATCAAAGTTGATTCGCTGATGCGAACGAACGTCGACGGTGTCTATGCAATTGGGGACATCGCAGGTCCGCCGTGGCTGGCGCACAAAGCATCGGCTGAAGGAATTCTCTGCGTTGAGGCAATTGCAGGACTTGACGTCCATCCGCTCGACTACGGAAACATCCCTGGGTGTACGTACTGCCAACCGCAAATTGCCAGCATTGGGCTAACTGAGAAGAAAGCTCGTCAGGCGGGCTACGACGTGAAGATCGGCAAGTTCCCATTTACTGCCAGCGGTAAGGCGTGGGGCGTAGGAAAAACCGAAGGCTTCGTCAAGTTGGTCATTGATGCCAAGTATGGTGAGATCCTCGGCGCGCACATGATTGGCCCTGACGTCACTGAGCTTGTTGCTGAGATTGGTGTTGCCCGGTCGCTCGATGCGACGGCGCATTCGCTCATCAAGACCATCCACGCGCATCCGACGCTCAGCGAGGCGGTCATGGAAGCTGCGGCGACAGCCTACGGCGAGTCGGTGAACTTTTAGCGGCGAACGTGCTCTGGTTCCCACGGTAGTACAGTCACGCTGGCAGTATGCGAGGCTACGCAGGCAGCGGTTTACCTTTTGTTTCAGTTGCCCACCAGGCAGCAGCGACTGCGAAAAGGTAGGCTCCGGCAAACAGCATCGCAGATTGCGCAAAGCCACCGAGCGCTCGAACGATCACCCCGACAAAGAGCACCGCGATTGCCGTGCTGAGCCGTCCTGCGTTGAGGCAAAATCCGACAGCCGTTGCGCGAATCCGCGTGGGAAAGAGCTCAGGTAGATACACGTACATGATCGCCTGCGCCAGCCCGATGAAAAAGCCCAGTGCCGCTGACTCTGCGTAAATCGCATCGCTGAAATGGTCGTTGGTCAAAAACAGGAGCGCTGAGCTCAAGAAGCAGCCTGCATAGCTGATGACGATCGTCGGAATACGGCCGATGCGGTCTGCCGACCAACCAGCGAGAGTACAACCAACAACTGCTGCTGATCCCTGCCACATCGTCGCCACTGCGCGCTGGGTGCTGCCCTCAGATGGAGGAAAGAATGTTTGAATCCACGCAGGGATCCACGACAGCGACGCCCAATAACCGATGAGCAAGCCGCCAAATGCAATTGCACCCACGGCGAGATTGCGACGATGTTCCGGCGCGAAAAGCTCTCCAAGCAAGCGGTAGTCTTCGCGCATCTGCTGCTTGCTCTCCATCCAACGTTCGCTTTCCCGTAGCGTCAAACGCAAGAGCACGGTAAGGACGGCCGGTAACGCACCGATGAAAAACACGGTGCGCCAAAATGGAATGAACTTGACGATTGTCCCAGCGACAAGCACGCCAGCCTGGTATGATGTGATGAGGATACCAATCGCAATTGCCCGTGAACGCTCCGGCCACACCTCTGCCAGAAAGGTTGTGATGCTGACAAGTTCTCCCCCAATACCGAGACCTGTCAAGAAGCGGCAGAGCGCAAGCTGCCACCATGTTTGGCTCAATCCCGCAAGACCAGTGAACACTGCGTAGAGCATTATGGAGAGAATCATCGAGCGGATCCGCCCAAGACGGTCACCAACCATGCCGATGAGTACACCGCCGAGCATCCATCCAAACAGGAATGCCGATCCCACCAGCGAGCCGTAGTGCCCAATGACTTCTGGCGCCATCGAGTGCACCAGATCGCCAATTGCCGATGGCAACACGACGGTCATGAGCGTCGAGTCCATGCCATCGAACATTCCACCAAGCCAGCAGCCAATGAACACCAGAACGTGGTAGCGTGTGATGCGATGTGCGGAAGTTGTCAATGCACTCATTGTCAATCCCACAATAAAACGGCGCAAACTTACGCTCCCTTTTCCAGACCGATCGTGTACGATGGTGAAGTCTCGAACACCTGATCTTTCCACCGAATCGAGCGCGAAAGCGCAAGGAAGGGAAGTGAAAGCTCGAGGAAGCCAAATGCGAGCGTGGTTGGAAAAATCCACCAGACCAAGTCACGACGACCCAGACGCACCAGTGAAGGAATGTTGAGAACAGCATCGGCACTAAGGCGCGCGAGTATAATCGCAGCGGCCAACAGCCAGCTCCCTGCTGCTACGGACGCAAGTACACCGAGCCAGTAGAGGAGCGTTGTCGCGACGAATGTATAAGCGCGCCAGCCGAGCGCCTTTGCGCCGTGGACCCACCGCTGGTGCTGCTGGATGTATTCACCGAGTGTCGCGCATGCTTCGGTTTCAACACGTGACTCTTTTGAACACAGGTATGCAATTGCGAACCCCGCCCGCCCGACTGCTTGCAGGAGCGCTAAATCTTCAGTGACCGAGAAAGGGATCGCTCGGTAGCCGCCGAGCATGCAATAGACCTCGCGACGAATGGACATGTTGTTGCCGAAGCAGCCGAGGAACTGACGGTAGTACACGCCGGCACTGGCCATGGTGTTCGTCGTGTTCCACTCGACCGCTTGAAATCGTGCGAAAGGATCGGTTCCAGCAACGAGCGTGTACGCGCAGACCATTGCAACATGGCTGCTGTGATATGCAGCAACGTGTGCGTGCACCCAGTGAGGATCTACAGCACAGTCAGCATCAGTAAGTAGGATGATTTCCCCCCGAGCATGGAGAATGCCGTAGTCGAGCGCACCAGCCTTTCCACGGAGGTTCCCGCTTCGCGGTTCAGCAAGCGATAAAACTCGAAGCTCCGGGATGCGTTCAGCATAGCTTGCGACAACGGCTGCTGTACGATCAGTGGAGCGGTCATCAACGACGATGATCTCCAAGCGGTCGGAAGGATAATCGAGCGATGCCAGCGATTCCAGACACCGCGCAATACGATGCTCTTCATTGCGAGCTGGGACAACGATGCTCACTGGTGGCAAACGATCCTCGGTCGGTTGGGTATACTGGCGGCGCCGCTCCAGCCACGCCCCAATTGCCATGAGAGCGGTGCGCACCCAGTACGTCGCGATCGAGACGATACCGAGTAGAGTTGCCAATTCCACGTGCTATTGGTTGCTCGATGATGAATCGAAAAGCGATGCAAGGACTCGCCGAACGACATCATGAGAAAATCCGCGGCGGAGCAACGCGTCGCGGACGCGGCGCTGTTGCTGCTCAGGCGGACGGCTGGCATTTCGACGCAGCGCACGCTGCGCAGCCTCGCGAGCGCGCTGTTCTTCGTCCGACGATGGGTATTCAGTCGCTATCGCAGCGTGCACGAGGTGTTCTGGGATGCCACGTTCCCGGAGCTGGCTGCTGATTGCTCGCGCAGAGAGCATCCGGAGCCGAATAGCATCGCGGACGAATGCCCGTGCAAAGCGCTCATCGTCGAGCCTGCCGTGCCGATGGAGTAGTTCAAGCACGGTGCGAATATCGTCATCGCTGGCGCCGAGTGTGCGTAATCGTTTCGCAACTTCGGCGCTCGAGCGCAAGCGATAGGCTAAAAATCGTTCCAGACGTGCGATGAGGTGGAGTGCACGGTCGGTTAGCTCGATCGTGGCGTACGTTTCGTCGCTGATGTCTTGGCCAGTTGCGATGTGCAGCTGCTCTGCGGTAGTTGCATCGAGTTGGAAGGTCCGTTGCTGGCCGTCGGGTGTTTTCAGCTCGAGGAGAATCGTTCCGGCGCGAGGGCTAAGCCACCACCGCAGAACGTGGGCGCGTGGCATCGTACTACGAGGTTGGCTGTTCGACGGGGAGGCCAAGCTTGGTACGGACCTCTCGTTCTAACTCTGCTTGGAGCTCGAGACTTTCTTGAAGCAACTTGCGGAGCGCGTCGCGACCCTGAACGCGTTCACTCTTGTAGGTAAGCCACGAACCGCTCCGCGTGATGATCCCGTGTTCGAGTGCGACGTCAATCATGTCGCTAATCTTGGAAATCCCTTCGTTGTAGAGGATGTCGAACTCACATTCACGGAATGGTGGGGCGACTTTGTTTTTGACAATCTTGGCGCGAACGCGATTGCCGATGATTTCATTGCCTTCCTTGATGACGTCTTTGCGGCGAACGTCAATGCGGATAGAGGCGTAGTACTTGAGCGCATTTCCGCCGGTTGTTGTTTCGGGGTTGCCATAGACGACGCCGATCTTTTGCCGAAGTTGGTTGGTAAAGATGACAACGGCGTTCGAACGTCCAATAGCAGCTTGCAACTTTCGCATTGCTTGGCTCATCAGCCGGGCTTGGGAGCCCATCTGCGCTTCGCCCATTTCCCCTTCGATTTCGACCCGTGGCGTCAGCGCAGCCACAGAGTCAATGACGACGACGTCCACTGCACCGCTCCGCACGAGCGTCTCGACGATTTCGAGCGCTTGCTCGCCGAATTCGGGTTGGGAAACAAGGAGCGTGTCGAGGTTGACGCCTAAGCGCTGCGCATAGTTGATGTCGAGCGCGTGCTCGGTATCCACGATGGCTGCAATTCCGCCGCGCTTTTGGGCTTCAGCGATTACTTGCAAGCACACCGTCGTTTTTCCGGATGATTCCGGGCCGAAAATTTCGATGATCCTCCCGCGGGGGAAGCCCCCGACGCCGACGGCGGCATCGAGTGAGAGGCAGCCGGTTGAGATTGCTTCGACCTGAAGTGGTGTGGCATCAGTAAAGCGCAGAATTGCGCCTTTGCCGTGCTGACGTTCGATTTGCTCGATGGCTTGCATGGCGAGCTTGAGCTTTTCGGGTGCGGGCTTTACTCCAGGAGCTGGGGTGCCGCCATTTTTCGCTTCGGGCATGAGAGGTCTCCAGTTGTTCTGCACAAAAATACCGCTGCCATCTCAAAGAAAAAGCGCTGGAAAGAATCGCTCTTTCCAGCGCTGGAGAATGACCCATGCGGTGTCAGTCCTGGTGGAGCTTCCGGCGAATTTTCCGCTCCGACATACCACGCAGGTAGAAGAGTTTTGCGCGCCGGACATGCCCACGCCGCTCAACGGTGATGTTCTGGATGAACGGCGAGTAGAGCGGGAAGACACGCTCGACGCCGACACCGTTGGAAATTTTCCGCACACGGAACGTCTGGTTCGGTCCGGAGCCGCGACGAGCAATAACAACCCCCGTGAAATTTTGGGTGCGTTCCTTATCACCTTCGATCACGCGCAGCGAAACAGTAACGGTATCGCCCGGCCCGAATTCTGGGATCGTTGTAGTGCCACGTAACGCGAGCGCTTGTTCGATGACCATCTGCTCGACTTTCTGCAACTTATTCATGGGATGAGCCTCTAGTAGATTCCAACGCAAACCAGACACAAAAATACAAGCATTAGCCGGAAAGCCGTCTTCTTCCAGAGTAATTTTGCTGCCTTCTTGATTGCTATCGCTCTTTTTGAGCATTGATGGATCACATACGCAACTTCTGCATCATCGCGCACATTGACCACGGCAAATCCACCCTCGCCGATCGGCTGCTGGAGCGGACCGGCCGTGTCAGTGCGCGCCAGATGGTTACCGACCAGATTCTCGACGACAACCCACTTGAACAAGAGCGTGGCATTACGATCAAGCTCCACGCTGTGCAGATGGACTACACTGCGCGGGATGGGAGAACCTATACACTCAACTTGATTGATACGCCCGGACATGTTGACTTCTCCTACGAAGTCTCCCGTTCACTGGCAGCGTGCGAGGGTGCGCTTCTTGTCGTTGACGCTACCCAAGGCGTCGAAGCGCAGACGATTTCAAACCTGTATTTAGCTGTTGATGCAGGGCTGGAGATCATTCCGGTCATCAACAAAATTGATCTTCCCGCAGCGGAGACGATGCTCGACAGTGTGATTGCTCAGGTCATTGACCTCATTGGGTGCAAACGCGAGGAAATCATCCTTGCCTCGGCAAAGGCGGGAATTGGTGTTGATGATATTCTCGAAGCAGTTGTTGCGCGCATTCCGCCGCCGAAAGGAAATCCCGATGCGCCGCTTCGAGCGTTGATTTACGACTCGCTCTATGACCCGTACCGCGGTGTAGTGGTCAACGTGCGCATCTTCGATGGCACGCTGCGGGAGAAAGATTCAGTGCTGTTCATGGCAACAGGGCAAGTCTATCAAGTTGATGAAGTGGGCGTCCTCCATATGGAGCAGCATAGGACAGGGGAGCTGAGTGCTGGTAATGTTGGGTACTTTACCGCTTCGATCCGCCGCGTGCGGGATACGAAAGTCGGCGACACCGTCACCCACGCACAGCGTCCATGCTCGGAGCCAATTGCTGGCTTTCGCGAGGTCAAGCCCATGGTGTTCAGCGGCATTTACCCGGCCGATAGTGACGATTTCGAGGATCTCCGAGACGCCCTGGAAAAACTTGCGCTCAATGACGCTGCAATCTACTACGAACCGGAAACCTCAGCCGCGCTCGGTTTCGGCTTC
>RFIK01000231.1 GCA_003695605.1 Chlorobiota bacterium | reverse complement strand
TTCCCCAACCGTTGGGAAATCGAGCAAGAGCTTCATCTTGTCGCCCTCGATGCTATAGAGCTGCGCGGACTGCGTCAGCTCCGGCCCCGTGGGTAAGTACCGATCCTTGGTAATCTTATTGAGTGCGACGACGTACTTGCCCCACGGCTGCTTGCTATCTCCGCCTGGGATGCACAAGTGCCCAATCGAGTAGTACGTCGGCACCCGGTCCACTACTTCCCACGTCCCAAGTTTCCACTTGACAATCTCAGAGGAGACGAACATCGACGTGTAGGCGTACCCCTTCCCATCAAACTCCGTGTGGAGAGGTCCTAAGCCTGGCTTTTGGACCTCCCCGGCGATGCATGCTTCGTACTTGATGACAGGAATACCTTGCACGTCACCGTCAAAGGCACGATCGGCAATAGCTTTCTGCATCTTGGAGAACGAGAAGACCGGAATCACCGTCGCCAGCTTTCCACCACCAACAATGTATTCACCCGAAGGGTCAACATCAACGCCATGGGGCGATTTGGGACATGGCATCAAGTACATCATCCCTGGGCACTCCTTCGGATCGAGGACGAGCACATCGTTCATCACGCTGCTCGTCGCAGTGTGTGTGCCCTCGTCGTAGCGATTGACGTAGTACGTTGCCTTGACTCGTTTACCTTTACCTTGGCTTGCGTACTCTTCGGCTTTCTTCCAGTTGACCGCCAGGATGAAGTCTTTGTCTTTCTGGCTCGCATTGACTTCCAGGAGCGTATTAGCCTCCTCCGAGTTATAGCAGGAGAAGAAGGACCATTCACGGGATGGGCCTTTGCCCGAATGGCTCAAATCCCAGTTGAACGGCGGTGCTTGAATTTGAAATGCCAACGTCATTGCACCTGTCGTTGGATTGACACGCACGAACGAAATCATGCCTTTGAAGTGTTCCTTGTACGATGCAATCGGTACATCCTGACCTCCCGGCGGGACGCTAAAGCGTGTCCCAGCGACGACGTACTCGGTGTTCTCCGTGCAGAATGGCGAGGAGTGATTACCCCCACTATTGGGGATTTCAATGATTTCGGCAGTACGGAAAGTTCTCAAATCAATGCGTGCGATTCGCGGTGTGTTGTTCGCATTGATGAACAGCCACCGTCCATCTGGCTTTCCATCGGTCATCGAGAATTCGGGGTGATGTGCATCATCCCAGGGAATGAACCCATGAGATGTCACCAGCAGTGGTTTGGTCTCTTCGCTGAAACCATACCCTTTCTCCGCATCGACGCTGAAGACCGGAATCACGCGGAATAACCGCCCCGAGGGCAGTCCGTACACGCCCACTTGCCCGTTGAATCCTCCGGACGTGAAGAGGTAGAACTCATCGTGCTTGCCCGGGGGGATGTACACGGACTTGGCGGCCTCATCGCCTGCGAAGGCAGTCCCGCTCCCATTCTTGCTGCAACCGTGGAAGCCAATCGCAGCAAGAGTAACGACAAGCAGAAACACTGACCATGTGTGCCGTTTCATTGTGCCACCGTCTTTGATTGTGAAACATGCTCAGTTGGCGCGCCATCTACCTGGCGGAAGTACTCCAGGATCGCACGCGCCTGGTCTTTCGTAACATTTTGAAATGTCATCGGTGTCAGGTATGTCGCAAGCAAATCCTTTGCTATCGGATCTTTTTCGAGCATCTCCGTTGGGTTGACGATCATGTTCATGATCCACTCTGGCTTTCGTCTCGTCGTTACCCCTTTGATGGCTGGTCCTACATAGCGCTCATCAATCTTGTGGCAGGCGTTACACTTCTGCTCGAAGATGATCTTGCCCTTCTTTGCTAATGCCTCGTCGAGTGGCCCAAGCGTAACTTCTGTGATTGGTCCTACACCTCGATCGCTCACCCGTAGTTCGGCTTTCGTGGCAGGCTGTGCGGACTCATTCCGTCCGCCGCAGCCTATTACGATGAGCACTCCTGTAACAACTGCCAACCGCACATGCATGTCTGAAATCTCCAATTGGGTCTTCGTATGATCGCTCCTGAAGCGAAAATACGATGTATTCACCAAATTATTTTACATTTTTATCTGTTATTTTTCGCACCTTGTGCTGCAAAAGCAGGTTGTAATTTGCCAGTTGGTTTCAGAACTGCCTTCACATCCATTGCTCGATGTACCTCTCTCGCATTGAATTGCATGGCTTCAAATCCTTCGCCGACCCGACGATTCTGCGGTTTAGCGATGGGCTGACAGCAATTGTCGGCCCAAACGGCAGCGGAAAGACGAACATCATTGACGCCATCCGCTGGGTATTAGGCGAACAGAAAACATCGCTCCTTCGGACCGATGCAATGAATCAGGTCATCTTCAACGGGACGCGCGCGCGGAAGCCACTCGGTATGGCGGAAGTCTCCATCGTCATCGAAAACACGCAGAAAATTTTGCCAGCGGAATTTTCCGAGGTCGTCGTTACACGTCGCCTGTTTCGCGATGGAGAAAGCCAGTACCTCCTCAATGGCAGCCCATGCCGCCGCAAAGACATCGTGGATCTGTTCACCGATACTGGCATGGGTGCCGACGCATACTCAGTCATCGAACTGAAAATGGTCGAGCAGATTCTCGAAGACCACTCCGACGAGCGGCGACATCTTTTCGAAGAAGCTGCTGGCATTGTCAAGTACAAGCAAAGACGGAAGGAAACGCTTGCGAAGCTCGACGCAACACGCACGGACATCGAACGTGTCCTCGATCATCTCACGGTGCTCCGCCGCACAGTCGGCTCGCTCAAACGACAGGCTGAACGTGCTGAGCGTCACGCCGCACTCGAGTCCGAGCTTCGCACCCTTGAAGCGGAACGGCTCTTCCGAACATGGTACGCACACCAAAACCAGAATGAGCAGCTCCAAGCGCAGCAACACGCGCTCAGCGAGCAACTCGGCATGATTGCCACAGTACTTGCCTCCGACAATGAACGCATCACGAGGCTCTCGAACGACATCAGCTCTCTCGAACGCCAGCGGGATGAACTTCATGAGCTCCAGCAGCAGCTCAATGCCGAGCGCAGTACGGTAGCAAGTCAGTGCGCTGTCCTCGAAGAACGCTCCCGCGCAACACAGAGCGCGCTGGACTCCCTGCTCGAGCAGCTCCGCTCACGATCGAGGACACACGACCGAATCGAAAGCGATCTCGAATCGGCACAGGCACAACTTGCTGCAGCGCTGGAGGAAGTGGAAATGGCAGAAATGCAAGCCACAGAATTACGCGTGACACTCGACACCGAGCGCCAACGCCACAACGAGCTCCTTAGCGCTCAGGCTGAGATTGCCGAACCTCTTCGATTGCTCGAGCGAGATCGGGAACGATTGGCAACACTACGAACGCACATTCGCCACACTGCCGAACAACTCGGGCAGCGTGCGCAACGCCTGGCTGCGGAGCTCGATGCTGTCCGCACTCGCTCTGGCGAAGTTGATGCTCGCATTCGTCAAACCGCCGAGGACCGGACACGTGCGATGCAGACAATTGCCGAGCTTGAGCAGGAGCTCTCGGCAGCACAAGCGCGAAAGAACGAACTCGAAGGTGCCATCGAAGCTCTGCGCATAAGAAGGCAGCAGCTTGCCGATACCGCCTCACACTACCGTGCTCAGCGTGCGATACTTGAGAGCATTGTCGAGCATGGCGAGCTCGATCCCGCCGCTCTCGAGAATGCACCAGTCCGGCCGACGGTAACGTTCGGTGATCTTCTCAGTGCACCGCAAGATGTTGCCGTTGCTCTCGAATCGGTGTTGGGGAGCATCGCACAGTACCCAGTCGTCGAAACTAAACGTGAGATGACGTTACTCGGCGGCTGGCTTCGGAAGCATCTCCGACGCAAGGCACACCTTATCTGCCTGGAGCTGGTTCCCAAATTTCCACCACCACAGCCGCTCCCCCACGACGCACCAGCACGCTGGCTTGATGAGCATATTTCCGCCGACGAGCCTACGATCTGGCTCCTCCGTGCACTGCTCGAAGGTATCGCACTGGTTGATAAGCTCGAGAGCGCAGATGAACTTTTCGCTGCGTACCCAACCATCCGTGCAGTCGTTGACCGCCAAGGCCAGATTCGCACGCGTGCAGGCATTGCACTGTTCGGACCGGCAGGTG
>RFIK01000230.1 GCA_003695605.1 Chlorobiota bacterium | reverse complement strand
CGTGTCTGGTTGGTCATCATGCCGGATCTTTGTTAGAGCAACTGTGACATGTGCATACTTTGGGAGCACGGTATGCCCGAGGAAGAACATCACCGCTTGCCAGCAGTGCACTCATGCAACTGTGATATTCGGATCGAGGTACACATCTTGGATTGCATGAAGAAGGGCGACTCCTTCGTGCATAGAACGCTGAAATGCCTTGCGCCCTGAAATCAAGCCAGCTCCACCAGCACGCTTATTGATGACAGCCGTCCACACTGCTTCGAAGAAGTCGTTTGCGCCGGACGGTCCACCACTGTTGATGAGCGCAATTTTTCCCATGTAGCAGTTTGCAACTTGGTAGCGGCATAAATCAATCGGGTGATCGCTGGCGAGCTGCTCGTACATGCGCTTGTCGAATTTGCCATAGCTTACACCATCCGTGTTGAGTGCAACGTATCCACCATTGGTGTCCGGTAGTTTCTGCTTGATGATGTCTGCTTCGATCGTTACACCCAAGTAGTTTGCTTGTCCGGTCAAGTCTGCGCTGGTGTGGTAATCTTGCTGTGGGGTTTTGAATGCACTCGATCGAAGGTAACACCACAAGACGTTGCCATTCCGAACTCGTGCGCGAGCGCAAATGCTTGGCTGATTTCTTGAATTTGCCTGGTGCTTTCCGGTGAGCCAAAATATATCGTTGCGCCGATGGCTGCTGCACCCATCTCGTATGCCTGCTTGACAGTGCCGAACAGAATCTGGTCGTATTTGTTCGGGTAGCTGAGCAGTTCGTTATGGTTGATCTTGACGATGAACGGTATCTTGTGCGCGTACTTCCGCGAGCAGAGACCAAGAACGCCAAAAGTTGAAGCGACGGCATTGCAGCCTCCTTCGATGGCGAGCTTGACGATGTTTTCAGGATCGAAGTATGCAGGATTTTTCGCAAACGATGCTCCCGCACTGTGTTCGACGCCTTGGTCAACCGGTAGAATCGAAACGTAGCCAGTTCCGGCAAGTCGTCCTGTCGAGTAAATCCATTGCAAATTCCGAAGGACGCGATTGGAGCGGTCACTCGATGAGAAAATTTGATCAACCCAGTCAGGTGATGGCAGGGCGAGCATCTCCTTCGGAATCGTCGTGCACCGATGCTCGAGGAGATACGCTGCCGTATCTCCCAAGATCTCAACAATGCGGTCTGTGCTCATGTGCGATTGACAGTTAGTGTTGAAACATTCCGAAACTCTCGTTCACCCTGTAAATGCAGGGTGCGGACAGTCAGCATCAAATGCCAAAATACCACTGCGTTTTGTCGCTTACTTGAGAACTCGTGAATGTGGCATAGCAAGGCAGTTACCGTATGCGGAGAATAGCCAACGGACTGATTCGCGTTGCAACCAGAGCTGGAAGGACCAGTACACCGAGCGTGAGCAGGATGACTGCGGCACCGACTGCTGCGAAGTGCCACCAGAGAAATTCCACTGGGAGGCGGTCAATGAAATACACCGATGCATCGAGCCGAACCAGCCCCATCGTCCGTTGCGCACTCGCAAGTGCAGTTGCAATCGCAACACCGATGACGTAACCGTCGAGAGCAACTGCAAGGCCGTATCCGGTGACCATCAGAAGCAGATGCTTACGCTCAAGTCCCAGCAGCCGCAATGTTGCCAGCGTCGAGCGGCGTTCGATCAGTGTAACGAAAAGGAGTGTTAGGATGTTGAAAGCCGCAACGACGCTCAAGATCCCAACGACGATAGGGATGGGACGCTTTTGCATCGCAATCCACGTGAACATCGCTGGGTGGATCTCACTGTAGGAGCGAGCGTAGACAGATGCGCCGAAGAGCGAATCAATCTGACGTGCAAGACGTTGACTTTTTCGTGCGTCATCGAGCCAGAGGGAAATACCAGTCGGCACTAACCCGTGGAGAAGGTACCGCATGACGTCCGGAGTAACCAGCACGATACTTTCATCGAACTGTCGCATACCACTTTCATACACGGCAGCGACTGCGATACGGCCAATCACCGGAGCGCCGATCTCACCGCTCTGCCTCCTTGAAGCAATGACCACGACTGTATCGCCACGTCGAACTCCCAGCCGCTCAGCCAGTGGAAGTCCCAGCGCACAACTTCTGCCTGTAAGTTCTGGGATGTGGAGCGCTCGATACCGACTGCGGACTAATAGCACATCCGCGTGGAGAAGAGCTGCTTCAACATTGCCGCGATGGCTGATCAATGCCTCGAGTTCACTGTACGTACTTGCATAACGAACGGACGGATCGAGCTGGGCAAGTTGCTTTCGCCAGAGCTCTGACGATTGCTGGGCACCAGGGGAGAGGAAGCGTACGTCCACATGCGAGACAAACAGGGCGACTTTCTCTTGAAGCGTGCGCTCAAATCCATCAAGTACTGCCAGGGTCAGAAGGAGCGCGGCGCTGCTGAGTGCAACACTTCCCAGCGCGATCCCATGCGTCATGGAGAGGAATCGTGTTGCGCGACCGCGAAAAATTCTCCACGCAAGTCGGAGAAGTTGCTGCAGCGTCATCGTCCATCGCTGCGGTAGGAGTAGAAGCCACGTCCAGCTTTGCGACCATGCAAGCCTGCATCAACATATGCTTGCTGGAGGCGGGTTGGCTGGTAGCGCGGCTCGAAGAAGTACTGCTCGTAGATGGATTTGGTGACCGCCAAGTTCGTATCGACGCCGATAAGATCCATCAACCGAAATGGACCCATCCGGAAGCCAGCCGCTTCCATGAGCCGATCGATTTGTTCAATCGAGGCCGCACGTTCAAGTACGATCCGCTGGGCTTCGACGTAGTAGTTCCTCACAACGCGGTTGACCAAGAAACCCGGTACATCCTCAACAACGATAGGCGTCTTGCCAAGCTCGTTTGCGAATTTCGTTGCACGTTCGATGGTCGTTCTCTCGGTGCGCAGTGATGGGATGATCTCGACTAGTTTCATGATGTGCGCGGGATTGAAAAAGTGGATCCCGATAAATCGCGCTGGTCGATCCAGCGATGCCGACAGCGCATTGATGGAGATTGAGGACGTGTTGGTTGCAAGGATTGTATCGGGTGTGATAGTAGCTTCAAGCTGCGTAAAGAGGGCTCTCTTGGCATCACGCTCTTCAATGATGGACTCGATGACAATGGCTGCATCACTATGAATGTGCAGCGAGGTATCAGTCCGAAGGCCAGCGCGGGCACGCTGTGTCTGCTCGGCACTCAGCTTGCCTTTCGATTGGGCAATATCGAGCTGTTCATGAATGAAGTTGCTGGCTGCCGCGAGAGCAGATTCCTGTTGATCGCTCAACGTGACATGGAACCCGCTTGCAAGGCAAGCAATCGCAATACCACGCCCCATCGTACCAGCGCCGACAATTCCGATGTGCTGGGAATCCATCATCCGGTGTGCAGTGAGGTGAAACACCAACTCGAGGTGTTAGGAGATAACGCCATAGCGACGACCGACAGTTGCGAACGCTTCGAGAGCGCGGTCGAGGTGCTCCTGCGTGTGGGCTGCGGACAGCTGAACCCGGATGCGTGCCTGTCCTTTGGGCACAACAGGATAGAAAAATCCAACGACGTAGATACCTTCCTCGAGCATGCTCCGGGCAAAGTCTTGGGAAAGCTTTGCATCGTAGAGCATAATTGGAACAATTGGGTGGTTGCCAGGTTTGACGTCGAAACCGAGTGCTACCATCTGCGAGCGGAAGTACTGTGTATTGCGTTCGAGGCGATCGCGCAGCTCCGTCGTCGAGGAAAGCAGCTCGAAGACCGCGATACTGGCACCAACGATGCTCGGGGGTAATGAGTTCGAGAACAGATACGGACGCGAGCGTTGGCGGAGCATCTCGATGATCTCCCCTCGTCCGGTAGTAAAGCCGCCAATGCCGCCTCCAAGTGCTTTCCCGAGTGTGCCGGTGATAATGTCCACGCGGCCAGTGACGTTGCAGTATTCGACGACGCCTCTCCCCGTTGCGCCCATGAAACCCATCGAATGGCATTCGTCAACCATCACGAGCGCTTCGTAGCGTTCGGCAAGATCACAGATTTGGTCGAGTGGCGCGATGGTGCCATCCATTGAGAAGACTGCATCGGTTGCGATGACGATGGTTCGTGCTCCCTCTGTCCGTGCTTGACGGAGCTTCTCCTCCAGATCGCTCATGTCGCAGCTTTTGTAGCGATAGCGTCTGGCTTTACACAGGCGGATTCCATCAATAATCGAAGCGTGGTTGAGTTCATCGCTCACGATTGCATCTGCTTCATTGAAAAGCGGCTCAAAGACACCACCATTGGCATCGAAACAGGCAGCGTAGAGGATACT
>RFIK01000229.1 GCA_003695605.1 Chlorobiota bacterium | reverse complement strand
GCATAAGTGATGATCGCGTAGAGGGCAACCTCAATCGAGAGAACCAACGCAGCAACCGAGAACAGCACGACGTTGAAGATCAAAATCACATCGCCAATGCTGAGGATGGTTCTCCTGCTTACTGCAATCGCAAAGATTTCCGTGCCGTCGAGGACGGCTCCGCCACGAATCGCCAGCCCAATGCCAAGCCCGAGAAAGATTCCACCGAAGATTGCGGCGAGAAATTTATCTTCCGTGATTCCGCTGAGTGGAGCTACTGCAACTGCAAGCGCAAGCAGGAGAATGGCAGCGGCAGCACGGAGCGCGAAGTGCTTACTAATGCTGCGGTATGCAAGTGCGATGAAGGGAGCATTGAGTGCAACAAGCCACACCGAGAGTCCGATACCAGATTGCGTCGCCAGCAGCAGTGAAACTCCTGTAATGCCGCCATCAATGAACCCAATCGGGAGCAAAAACCCCCGCAAGCCAACAGTGGCAGACGCAATCCCGGCAAGGAGCAACATCATCTCGTAGGCTGCTGCCGCCCAGCGGCGCGATGGCATTCTCGCTGTGTTCGGTAAGGGAACTTCCTGCAAAGATGTGCTGACGGGGCAGTAACCTACTTGTTCGAACGCCAGGCTCCGTAGATTGATAGCGCAGCAGCAACGAGCAAGACAGTTGCAATGAACTGCACTGCGATACGGACCGGGTGTTGCATCGGCAGGAGCGCAACACTGAGCTGACCTGCAAGCGAGAGCCCCACGAGTACTAGTGCAACACCGAGCGAGCGACGAAGCTGTGTCATGGGCAAGACGCTACGTGTACATTTGGTGTGCGACTACGCATGTTCAATGGAGCAAGTTACAACGCCTCCTCTCAAAATTCGGTATTTTTGCACTGCCACCATTGCTTGTGAGTTCCACCAGAAGCATTTATGGACATTACCCGTTCGGGGCACATTGTGCCTGTGCTCTTTGAAGATGAGATGCGCTCGGCGTATCTCGACTATGCAATGTCGGTGATCGTTTCGCGTGCACTTCCGGATGTGCGAGACGGGCTCAAACCGGTTCAGCGACGAATCCTTTACGCGATGAACGAACTGGGCTTGCTGCCGAATCGTCCGTACCGGAAATCTGCGCGCTTGGTTGGGGAAGTGCTTGGGAAGTATCACCCGCACGGGGATGCATCCGTCTACGATGCAATGGTCCGCATGGCGCAAGAGTGGACCTTGCGCTACCCACTGGTTGATGGGCAGGGCAACTTTGGCTCGATTGACAACGATGCGCCCGCAGCGATGCGGTACACCGAAGCCCGCCTTGCACCAATCGCGATGGAAGTGCTCCGCGATATTGACAAGAACACGGTTGATTTCCGGCCGAACTTCGACGAATCCCTCCAAGAACCGAAAGTTCTTCCGACGGCAGTTCCACTGCTACTTGTCAATGGCGCGGAAGGCATCGCCGTTGGCATGAGCACGAAAATCCCACCGCACAACCTGCGAGAGATTGTCGCCGCCCTTGGCGCACTGATTGCAAATCCTTCTATCAGCGATGAGGAACTGCTCGAGTACGTCAAGGCGCCAGACTTCCCAACGGGTGGCATCATCTACGGCTACGAAGGCGTTCGTGAGGCGTACTTGACCGGTCGCGGTTCAATCCATGTGCGCGCTCGTGCTGCAATCGAGGTTGCAAAGTCGGGTAAGGAGGCAATTGTTATCACCGAGATTCCCTACGGCGTTACGAAATCTGGATTGATCGAAAAAATTGCAGATCTTGTCCGGAACAAAAGCATTGACGGCATCACCGATATTCGGGATGAATCTGACCGCGATGGAATCCGCGTGGTGCTCGAATTACGACGCGATGCAATTCCCCGTGTGATCTTGAATAACCTCTACAAGAAGACGCAGCTCGAGACAACATTTGCGGTGAACATGATCGCACTCGTCGGGGGACGGCCGCGCTTGCTGACGCTGCGCCAGCTTCTGGAGCTATTTCTGGAATTCCGCATCGAGGTTATTGTCCGCCGCACGCAGTACGAGCTTGACCAGGCGGAACGCCGTGCGCACATCCTCGAGGGATTCATCATCGCGCTCGATAACATTGACGCCGTCATCGAGACGATCAAACAGTCGGACACGCCAGAGATTGCCTCGGTCCGTTTGCAAGAGCGGTTCGGATTGAGCGAAATCCAGGCTAAGGCAATTCTCGACATGCGTCTGCAGCGGCTGACAGGACTTGAACGTGAAAAAATTCAGCAGGAATACCGCGAATTGCTCAAGACGATCGAGCGGCTCCGCGCAATTCTAGCAAGCAAAGAGCTGCAACTCCAAGTCATTAGCGAAGAACTTGAGCACATTGCCAACAAGTTTGGCGATGAGCGCCGCACCGACATCGTGTATGATGCGCGCGAGTTCTCGATCGAGGACATGATTGCCAACGAGGACGTTATCGTGACAATCTCCCGCAAGGGAATGATCAAGCGAACACCGCTGACTAGTTTCCGACGGCAAGGGCGTGGGGGGAAAGGTTTGAGCGGTGCCAGTACGTATGACGACGACTTTGTCCAACACCTGCTCCGCGCTTCGACGCACGATTACCTGCTCTTTTTCACTGATCGTGGACGTGTCTTCCGGGTGAAAGTCTATGACATTCCCGAAGGTGGCCGCACCGCAAAAGGACGGTCCATTGCGAACATCATCAACGTTGAGTCCGGCGAGCGCGTCACCGCGTACCTCCTTGTGCAAGGTGCATTTTCGTCGGATCGGTACATCTTCATGTGTACGCGGCAGGGAATTGTCAAGAAGACGGTGCTATCGGAGTTCGAAAGTGTCCGCTCGAATGGAAAGATCGCCATCACGCTCAACGAAGGCGACATCCTGCTCGATGCACGGCTGACCGATGGTACATGCGACATCATCATCGGAACCCATCGTGGCATGGCATGTCGCTTCCGTGAAAGTGACGTTCGCCCAATGGGGCGGACTGCTGCTGGCGTCCGTGGCATCAACCTCGAAGAGGATGATTACGTCGTCTCGATGGTTGCCATCAAGCATCCAGACACGCAAGTTGTCGTCGTCGGGGAAAAAGGCTACGGCAAGCGAACGCGCTACCAAGATTTCCGTTTGACGCGGCGTGGCGCCAAAGGCGTCATTTCGATGAACATCACCGAGAAGACCGGAAACGTCGTCGCGCTCCTGGAGATCACCGACGAGGATGATTTGGTCGTCATCACCAAAAACGGTCGGCTGATTCGGCAGCCGGCGCGCGAGATCCGCCTCATCGGTCGGAATACACAAGGTGTGCGTCTTATCCGATTGGAGGAAGGTGAAGAGATCGCCGACATTGCCGTCGCACCCCAGGACTCCGACGACGAGAACGGTGACGAGAACAATCTGCTGCCTCCCGAGGCAAGTGATGGACTGCCGCCGCACAATCTCAACTGAGGCTCGAAGCATTTCCACCAACAGTGACGAGTTCAGATGAACGAAATTCGACACACAGACATCGCGATCATCGGCTCTGGCCCAGCGGGACTGACAGCGGCACTGTACGCTGCACGGGCACAGCAACGAGTGCTTGTGTTCGAAGGAAATCAGCCCGGTGGCCAACTAACGATCACCACGGAAGTCGAAAACTATCCTGGCTTTGAAAAGGGAATTCTGGGCCCAGAGCTCATGGACATCATGCGCAAACAGGCGCAGCGCTTTGGGGCAGAGTCTATCTATGAACACGTCATTGACGTACAGCTTGACCGCCGTCCCTTCGAGCTGTTGACCGACCGTGAGCGTCGCTACACTGCCGATGCACTCATCATCGCGACGGGTGCGAGTGCGAAGATGCTCGGGGTGCCGGGAGAGTCGGATTACATGGGCTATGGCGTATCCGCGTGCGCGACGTGCGATGGGTTTTTCTTCCGTAACCAACGCGTTGCGGTCATCGGAGGTGGGGATACCGCGATGGAAGAGGCGATCTACCTGACGCGATTTGCCACTGAAGTTACCATCATCCATCGGCGGGATGAGTTCCGTGCCTCGAAGATCATGCTCGCGCGAGCACGGCAAAACGAGAAAATCCGCTGGATAACATCTACAGTAGTCGAGGAATTTCTCGGTGAGACTCTCCCGACCGGAATCAAGCGGCTCACTGCATTGCGACTGCGCAACGTTCAGACAGGCACTCGTTGGGACGAGCCGTTCGATGGTGCGTTTGTAGCAATCGGACACAAGCCGAACACCGAGATTTTCCACGGCAAGCTTGCGATGGATACAGCGGGGTACCTCGTAACTGATTGTAAGTCCACCCGAACGTCCGTGGAAGGGGTTTTTGCGTGCGGGGACGTCCAAGATCATGTATATCGCCAAGCGGTGACCGCAGCCGGGAGCGGATGTATGGCTGCAATTGATGCAACGCGTTGGCTGGAATTGGTGCGTCATCGCGCGGAGGTCGCCGCATAGCTTGGACCGTTGGCGCCGAAACTTGTGGGCGCTATGGTCAGCCCAGATGCTGGCAATGATCGCAATGAGTGCGGTCATTCCATTCCTACCGCTCTTTATTCGTCAGCTTGGGGTCACCAGTGAAGCAGAGGAGCGCCAGTGGAGCGGGCTTGTATTTGCTGCGCCGTTCTTTACATCGCTGATAGCATCACCGATCTGGGGAGCACTTGCTGATCGCTATAGCCGCAAGGCAATGGTACTCCGAGCAGTCGTTGGAATTTCGTTTGCGCTGATTTTGATGGGGCTTTCGCGGAGTGTGCAGGAGCTTTTCATCTGGCGGTTAGTGCAGGGCGGCATCAGCGGATTTATCGCAGCGGCATTGGGGTTTGTAGCTGCCGAAACGCCACCGACACATCGTGGCTACGCTCTTGGGGTTCTCCAGACATCCCAATCGGTGGGTGCGGTCGTAGGACCATTTCTCGGTGGTGTTATCTCGCAGTATGCAGGGATGCGCTCGGTTTTCTGGATCATGAGTGTGCTTTGCATTGTCAGTGCTGTCGTTGTTCTGCTGGCAGTTGAAGAAACGAGTAATCACAACCGTTCCAGACAGCACGCTCATCAGGTACGAGACAATCTCCGTGCTGCGTGGACGATTCCGGGCTTTGCTCTTGCGTTGCTATGCATTGTTCTTGCGCAGATGGGAACGGTGATGCCAAGTCCGCAGATGCCGTTTTTCCTGGAGGAGCTTGGCGTTGGTGAGCAGCAGCTCCAACTTGTCACGGGGATCGTCGTCGGAGTAACGGGGCTGAGTTCGCTCATTGCAGCGCCGTTTATCGGCAAGGAAGTTGATCGGCGTGGAGCGCGAACGATCGTGCGGTGGAGCGCTGCGGTTGCAACGTTGAGTCTGATCGTGCAGGCGATCGCAGGATCAGTGTGGGTGGTCCTCGCAGCACGAGTGATTTTGGGAATTGCCGTGAGTGGTTTGGTGCCGGCGCTCAATACATTCGTGAGCATGCGTATTCCTGAAGGGCGCCAGAGCGGGATGATGTCGCTTGCGTCCAGCGCGATGCTCCTGGGGAACTTGATCGCTCCACCGATTGGCGGTGTGCTTTCGGCCCACACAGGCATCCGCGTTGTCTTCGGTGTCGCATCGCTTTGCACTGCCGGTATTCTGGCGGTGCTCTGGTGGGTACCACGCCGAATTGCCAGTCGCAGGGCAGTCTGAAGCAATGTGTATTTTTGCAGCGATCGGAGTGTAGCGCAGCCCGGTAGCGCACACCTTTGGGGTGGGTGTGGTCGCGGGTTCAAATCCCGCCACTCCGACCGGTGGCGCCTGCAGTAGTGCAAGCGCCATTTTTGTTGGAGAAACTAACTTTGCTGCCAGAAATTGGTTTCAGTCGGAGCTTGTCACGCAGTGAACCTCTCGCGCTTTGGCTATCTCCGTATTGCAGCGTGCAGCCCAGCGGTGCGGGTCGCCGATGTTGAATTCAACTGTCGAGCAATCGCAGAGGCATATCGAGCGCTGCGCAGTGCAGGGGTGCAAATTGTCGTTTTCCCAGAAATGGCGACCGTTGGGTACACGTGCGCCGATTTAGTCTTGCATTCGCCGCTGCTGGATGCGTCAGACCGGGGACTTCGTGCGCTTGCAACGCTGGTACGTTCGCACGGCGGCATGCTCGTAGTCGGTGCCCCGCTTCGTGCGTGGGGACGGCTGTACAACTGTGCGGTTGTCCTCAGTAGCGAAGGAATTGTGGGAGTTGTACCGAAGCAATTCATCCCGAACTACGGAGAGTACTACGAGCAGCGTTGGTATGCACGACCGAGCGAGGATTTACCTTCCCAGGTAACAGTCGCCGGACGACAGGTACCTTTTGGCACAAGTCTCGTCTTCGACGTAAGCGTTGGCAACGTGCACGCCGCAACGATTGGGATTGAACTGTGCGAAGACCTCTGGGCGCCTGAGCCGCCGAGCGGAACGTTAGCATGTGCAGGAGCAGACGTCTTGCTCAATCTTTCCGCAAGCAACGAAGTGCTCGGGAAAGCAGACTATCGGCGTGACTTAGTGCGGATGCAGTCGGCTCGGTGTATTGCCGGCTACGTCTATGCCTCTGCCGGTGCGGGCGAATCAACAACAGACACTGTATTCGGCGGTCATTGCATTATTGCAGAAAACGGGGTGATCCTCGAGGAAGAGCGTTCGTTTTCGTTCGACACTACGTGGATCGTTGCAGATCTCGATTGTGAGCGCTTGCAGTACGACCGCCGTCGAATTGCGACGTTCGGACAGCAAGCTCTTCCGTCGGTGCAGCGGATCCAAGCTGAAATTCCTACACTTGAAGGAGATCGCCCCCATCGCACTATTGATGCTTCACCCTTTGTGCCGGCAGATCCGTCCGAGCGCGCAGAGCGATGCCAGGAGATTGCAGCAATTCAAGAAACAGCGCTCGCAAAGCGGCTGCTCCATACTGGGCTGCGTGCGGTTGTTCTCGGACTTTCGGGAGGACTCGACTCGGCATTAGCACTTTTGGTGTGTGTCGGTGCATTCGACCGACTCGGCTACGATCGAAAGGGAATTTTTGCTGTGATATTGCCAGGGCCTGGTACATCCGAACGAACGCGGAAGCAAGCTGAAACGCTGGCTCGTGCATTAGGTACTAGCGTCGAGATCATTTCCATCACCGACGCTATCGAGCAGCATCTCGGTGCTCTCGGTCACAGCGGCAAGCAGGATGTTCTCTTCGAGAATGCCCAAGCACGGGAGCGCACGCAGATTCTCATGGACCTCTGTCATAAGCACAATGCTCTTATGGTGGGGACCAGCGATTTATCCGAGCTTGCCCTCGGCTGGACGACGTATGGCGGTGACCACATGAGCATGTATGGTGTCAACGCAGGTGTGCCAAAGACGCTCGTTCGGTATCTCATCGCGTGGTGGGCCGAGACACTGGGCGATGCAGATGCAAAGGATGCGCTGGCAGCAATTTTAGAAACACCGATTAGTCCGGAGTTGATTCCACCTACCCCCGATGGCTCAATCGTACAGCGAACAGAGGACGTGCTTGGGCCGTATCAGGTGCACGACTTTTTCCTCTACAATCTCATCCGCTGGGGATATGCTCCAGAGAAAGTGCTTGAACTTGCTGCTTGGGCATTCGAAGGGCGTTACTCTCATCAGGAATTGAGGCAGTGGTTGACAGTGTTTCTTGAGCGTTTTTTTGCCAACCAATTCAAACGGTCCTGCCTGCCGGATGGCCCCAAGGTTGGGTCAGTCGCGCTTTCTCCGCGTGGGGATTGGCGTATGCCGAGCGACGCTCTCCCTGCGGTGTGGCTCGCTAGTGAGAGCGAAACACTGCCGCCATCGTAGATTTGTACTGTGGGTACGAGGAGAGTCAACGAATCGTCGGCAATGCCGATATCTCTTTATGATGCAAAACAGTGAAGGTGCTCAATGAAACGAGCGATGACTTCTCTGCCAGCCGAGACTATACACGTGGCAATTGCCGATGACCACGAACTTGCGCGTGTGGGTCTCTACCGCATGCTTTCGAGCGACAGTAGCATCGTGATTGTCGGCGAGGCTGCTGACGGGGATCAGCTCCTTGTCCTTGTAGATCTCCATCACCCTGATGTCGTTCTGCTCGACATCTTCATGCCAAACCGCAATGGATTGGAAACTGCGCGCGAACTACGCTCACGCTTTCCGACAGGCAAACCCTACATCATCATGCTCACGACGTTCGAGGACTATTCCTACCTCCAACAAGCCTTGACGATCGGAGCCGATGGATACCTGTCGAAAGATGTTAGCCGCCAGGAATTGCTCTCGTCGCTCCGATCGGTGCTCCGGGGGGAACGAGTCTTTTCGCGTTCAATTCTTGCCATCATGCAAGGCATCCGCTCCAAGCACTCGGCAGAATCGCTTGCCACTGTCACACTGACAAAGCGCGAAGAGGAAATTCTTGAGCTTGTTGCTCAGGGACTGACAAGTAATGAAATCGCAGATCGCCTCTTCATCAGTCCACGAACAGTCGAGACGCACCGGGCACATTTGATGGAGAAGCTCGGTGCAAAAAATGCGGCTGCACTCGTTCGGTATGCTGTCCTCCATTCGGTATACTTTCCTGGTGACCGCCGACCCTCGGATGCATCATCTGCACAGAGCGCTTGCTAATGTCACTGTGTTCGTCTCGACGCTGCTGCAGAGAAATTACGTAGTAGTACGTATTGTTGATGGCTGGGGAAACCGCCAAATTTGCAACCGTTCTGCAGAGCCCGTCACAAAGGCAGTGCATGATTCTGCAAAACGTGAACACTGACAGCGAGAGTTTCACTCCTTAGGTAGGTTTGGCGATGCGCGTTCGAGATTGGCGGTACCACGTGCTCATAGTCATTCTCCTGTTGATGTGGGGTCCCCATCGGGGGTGGGCTGATGGCAATGTCGGCATTGGCACAACCTCACCCGATACATCAGCGTTGCTGGAGCTTCACTCGATTCGGAGCGGGCTTCTCATCCCACGCATGACGACTGCCCAGCGCGATGCAATCATCCTTCCAGCAAAGAGCCTCCTGATTTTCAACACATCAACCAATCGCTTCGAGTATAACGACGGGACCCCCACCGCACCGAATTGGGTACCGTTCCTCACCGGGAGTGGGAACTTTTGGTCGTTGCAAGGCAATTCAGGCATTGATCCGACTCTAAATTTCTTGGGCACAACGGATGCTCAGCCCCTTGTTATCAAGACGAATGGTCAGGAACGGCTGCGAATCACGGCCTCAGGGAATGTTGGCATTGGTAGTGCGAATCCACTTGCGCTGCTCTCTGTTGGGCCATCATCACAGTTCCAAGTAGATGCCAGCGGCAATATTATAGCGGGCGGCCTCAACTTGGTTGGCACTGCAGCACTTCTTCGATTGGGTGGGAATCCAGGCCAACCAGGCGAACTGCTCGTCAGTAGCGGGGCGACAGCTCCTCCCCAATGGACACGGACGCTCGATTCGCTTACCATCCGGCGCCTTGTTCTGCACCAACTATCAACGGATACGCTCTACGCACGTGCTGGGCGGATTGATACACTCTACACGCGCCGTGGGCGAGCCGATACGATTTATTCCCGTGACGGCCGGATTGATACGCTCTGGAGCCAGCTTGCGCGGATTGATAGCTTGATTGGGCACTTCGGTCGTTTCGATACG
>RFIK01000228.1 GCA_003695605.1 Chlorobiota bacterium | reverse complement strand
GCTTGCGTTAGGTGAAGTTGTCGAGCTACGCGAGCGGTTGCCCTACGATGGTACATTGGTGCTTCAGATTGGGAGGCGGCGTCAGCATCTGAGTAAGCAGCTAGCCGAACAACTGTTGGTGGCACCAGCAGTGTAAAATTTCTTTTGCTTTGACAAAGCCTCTGACGCTATCTTTGCGCCGTCCAGCCGGCATATTCGTTGCAGCAAGAATGTGCCAACTTAGTCGCTAACCGCTTGCGGACTATCGCTCATGGAGGCGTTGACGTCGGACCGTGACAGTGCGGTCGATCCGACTCTAGCGTCGTTGCTCGAGCGTGCACCTGATGATGCTACTCGTATCGAGCTGCTCATTGCGCGTGCGCGCCAACTACAATCGCAACACCCTCAACAGGCGATTGCCTACGCGCACCGCGCCCTGGAACTTGCCGAGCAGCATTCCTTTGCCAAAGCCATCGCCGAATCGAAGGCTGTACTCGGTTACGCTGCTGCCGCAAACGCAGAATTCGAGCGTGCCGTCGAGCAACTTGAAGATGCCCTGACCAGCTACTCTCAACTTGGTAACCGTGACGATGCCATCCACGTTGCCTATACTCTTGCCGGGCTTTACTTCAAAATTTCCCGCTTCGATAAAGCACTCCTCCACCTGCACAATGCCCTCTCGCTGTGCGAACAGAGCAACATCGTACAGCCACTAGCTGCGATTCATTCAAACATTGCCTCCATTTACCAAGAACTCGGACAGCTTGACTTAGCACTTGAACACTACCTCAAAGCGCTCGACATCAAAGAGCAGCATGGGAAAGCACGCGTCAGCATCGCTGTGACTGTCAACAACATCGCAAGCGTCTACTACCGCCTTGGCCATTTCGAAACCGCACTTGACTACACGCAGCAAGCGCTCTCGTGGCTCGAACACGAAGGACAAGAGCAAGAACTTCTTGCTACACTCGAGAATATGGGACGAATCTACCTGGCAATGCAGCGATACGACGACGCACTCGAGTATCTTTCGAAAGCTCTCAGCAGAGCTTACCGTACTGGCGCCGAGTACAATATTGCGATGGCAATTTTTCTAATTGGGAAAGTTCATCGAGCTCGTGAAGACTACGCAACGGCGCTCTCATACTTGGCGATGGCACTGGCATTGTTTCGAAAATTGAACGCTCAAAGCGAGGTCTCGTATGTACTGGCTTCAATCGCCGAGTGCTATCGCCTCCACAATGCACCCCGACGCGCACTCCGATACTACAAGCAGGCAATCGAACTTGCACGTCAGACACAGGCAACACTCCAAGAAGCCGAGCTGACGGAGAACGTCTCGCAGATTCTTGAGCAACTTGGGCACTACCAAACTGCGCTGACATTTTTCCGACGGAGCACAGAACTGCGACGACGTGTCCTGACTGAGGATGCGCAGAAGCTAATCTCTGTCATGGAAACCCGCCACAAAATCCAGCAAGAAGCCCGCGAAAAAGAAATCTACCGACTCCGCAGCGTCGAGTTAGCCAATGCACTCAGCGAGCTACAAGAAAAAACTGCTGCCCTCCAATCCGCATACGAAGAACTCGAGCAGCAGCAAGCAATCACTGCACAAATCAACACGCAACTCCAGCAGGCCAACGAGCGACTGGCCGCACTCGACCGCGAACGCGGCGAACTACTGAGCATCGTTACCCACGACTTGAAAAATCTCGTCGCCAGCATCAAAATTTCTGCCGAGACACTCCGCCACCCCAAAGTCGTCAGCAAACTCGATCAGGTGCAAAAGCTAGCATCGCGCATCCTGGAAGTAACAGACAACATGCAACACCTTATCACCTCCCTGCTCGACGTCAGTGCACTCGAAGCAGGCAAACTCAGCGTCCAACTCCAACCAGTAGCAGCGCATGCCATTGCATCGAAACTTGTCGAACGCTACCAGCCACACGCCATCGCTAAAAGCATCACTCTCCTTGCCAGTCTCGACCAATGCTGGGCACTGGCAGATCCTGTCCGTTTGGATGAAGTCTTCGATAATCTCCTTTCCAACGCGATCAAGTATACCCCACCCGGTGGCGAAGTCCGCATCCTCCTCGGTCAGCGCGGCAGTGCAGTGCGCTTTGTCGTTAGTGATACAGGCCCCGGGTTTACGGAAGAGGATAAGCAAAGGCTTTTCACCAAATTTCAGTGGCTCTCAGCACGGCCAACGGGTGGCGAAAGTTCAACCGGTCTTGGATTGGCTATCGCCAAAAGGCTCGTCGAATTGATGAATGGACGTATTTGGCTCGAAAGTTCTTCCGGCGAAGGAGCGATTTTCTACGTCGAAGTCCCCTCCGCGGAGCAATCCGCCAGCGATACAGTTGCATAAAACATCTACCGTAATTTGCGCTGGTAAAATTCCACGTGCAATCCCCACAGGCTCGTTATGCGCGCCGTCATCCCTGTTGCTGGCTACGGAACGCGGCTCCGTCCGCACACCTACACCGTCCCGAAAGTTCTGCTCAACGTTGCAGGCAAACCAATCATCGCACACATCCTCGATAGTCTCATCAGCCACGGCATCACCGATGTGACGTTCGTCGTCGGGCCAATGGGCGAACAAATCGAGCAGTACGTCAGACTACGCTATCCTTCCCTTCGAGCGGTGTTCGTTGAACAAACCGAGCCGCTCGGCCTGGGCCATGCCATTTGGTGTGCACGCACAACGTTCAATCATGAGCCAATCATCATCATCCTGGGCGATACAATTTTCGATGCCGACTTAGAGCGCTTTGTACACTCCCCCACAAGTGCAATTGGTGTCAAAGAAGTCGAAGATCCGCGCCGCTTCGGCGTCGTCGAAGTTGCAGATGGCGACATCGTCCGCTTGGTGGAAAAGCCTTCCGATCCACCCTCACACCTTGCAATTGTTGGGCTTTATCTCATCCGCAACAGCCGGCTTTTAGTCGAATGCCTGGAACATCTCATCGCAAGAGAGATCCGAACCAAAGGCGAATACCAGCTCACCGATGCCCTTCAGTGCATGCTCGATCGAAGCGAGCGCATCACCGCATTCCCCATCGAGGGTTGGTACGACTGCGGAAAACCAGAAACGCTGCTCGAAACAAACCGCTTCCTCCTGGAACGATCCCAGCAATCTGTTATGCCACCAACGAACGCAATCGTTCTCCCACCCTCCTACATTGCACCAACTGCCAGTATCGAACGCTCGATCGTCGGTCCGTATGCGACGATCGGAGACGGTGCAATCGTCAGTGATGCACGAGTAGCAAATTCAATCATTGGTGCAGGAGCCCGCGTATCAGCAGTTGTGCTCACGGGCTCGATCATCGGCAACAACGCCACCGTCTGCGGGAGCTTCCACACCCTCAACGTGGGCGATTCCAGTCAAATCAACTACGCTTGACGCCAACGTAAATGTACGAGGCACCTCCCAGGAGCGGATATGCATCAATACGTGAGAACGCGGCAGTATCAGCCATCATCGCCAGAAAAGCTTCCCCAGAAGGAAATGCAGCTGCAGTCCGAGGCAAGTACTCGTATGCACTCCTGTCACCGGTGACAAGCTCGCCGATCGTGGGCACAATTCGGCGCGTATAGAGTGCATGCAGTACACGGAGTAGAGGACGCTGTGGCACTCCAGTTTCGAGAATCACAACGCGACCGCCAGGCTTTGTCACACGCGCCATCTCCCCGAGTGCACAACGAGGATCATCGGCGTTGCGAACCCCATAGCCACAACTGACAATATCAAACGCCCCATCCGCATGGGGCAGTGCGAGCATGTCCGCATATGCGATCGTAAGGTTCGGATGCCCACGTTCAACCTTACTACGGAAGACATCGAGCATAGGCTCGCAGATATCGGTGGCGACGACTCGCCCCGACGGTCCAACGGCTCGGAGGAATTCAAGTGCGAAATCGCCCGTTCCCGTCGCGCAATCGAGCACGTGCATGCCGCACCTCGCGCCACTGAGCCGGACTGCGCGACGACGCCATCGGCGGTGCAAGCCTGCTGTGATGAGCGTGTTCGCGCGGTCGTAGCGCTTGGCGATGCGAGCGAACATCTGCTCAACACGTGCACTCATTGCTGCCTAGATCTCCGTTGCCCAATCCAACCGATCACCACCAGGAGAAGCATTTTCGCCGCCTCGAACGCTGTCGCCCACGCGTGGACACTCGATGGTCCCGGCTGGATACCCTCCAGCAAAAGCTTTGCCCGCACCGCAAGGAGAGGAACAACGATCGCATGCTCAGCACCCACGATGAGCCCGAGCCCACCAACGGCAATCATCAACGCTTTCCCTTGCAACAGTACTGCCGCCGCCATTAGCAGAACAAGCAAACAAAGCTCAACGTATGCCAGCGCATGAAAGATCGCGACACCGAGCATCGCAGCACCATCGCGCGTAATCGGTGGAGTGCGGAAACGTATCGGCGTTTCAATCAAGGAAATGCCAACGGCAATTCCCAGCCAGAGCCAGGGAACAACCCGCACCATTGCCGCGGCGAAGGATCGAAACTGTGCAGGTAGTATCGAACGCTGTGCTGCCATCGCTATCGTTGCACGTTATTCCGTTCCAAATCCACGGTCGCCCGCATCGCCAAGACCGGGACGGATAAAGCCGCGGTTGTCGAGCTCACGATCAATTGCTGCGGCGACGATCCGCAGCATCGGGTAAGTGGCAGACAGCCGCGCAACACCCTCCGGAGCTGCCAACACACACGCAAGCGTAATATCGTGTGCGCCAGCATCGAGCAGTACCTCGACTGCCGCTGCTGCACTCCCACCTGTAGCAACCATCGGGTCGAGCAGCACGACGCTCGAGCGTTCATCAAGTGGCGGCAATCGGCGGTAGTACTGCTCTGGTTGCAACGTGGCTTCGTCACGCCGCAGCCCGAGATAGCCAACCCGTGCTCCCGGCACCAGCTCCAGCATCGGATCAAGGAGCATCAGGCCTGCTCGGAGAATAGCCACCGCGACGATCGGTCGCGTAACGATCGAGCACGTCGCTTCCTCAAGTGGAGTTTCGATGTTCGTT
>RFIK01000227.1 GCA_003695605.1 Chlorobiota bacterium | reverse complement strand
TGAAGGTGCACATTGACCTTGCTCCACTTTCCCTCAGCGGTTGCGTACGGGTTGTACCAAGCAGGTGAATCGACCGAAATCCTGTGAGAGTTTTGTGCTTGGTCGGTCGCCTGAACATTGCGGGATGGGCGGGGTGGTGCGATGTCGTAGAGCGGAGCAGCAGCGTAGGGAAACGTAACTGCAACGACAATCGCTGCTGCAAGTACCTTTCCGACGGTGCGCATCATTAGAGGTCAGCGACAAGCGATAGTGTGTGAAGTGGTGATGCAGTGTATCCCCGTGCAACTGCATAGTCAAGTCGAATGGGTATCGGGAGTGGAAGAGAAAACGAGACGCCGCCGCTAAGCAGTGTTCCTGGAAAAAGCTGGGGCCGCCCCAGAGATTCTCCATAGAGCGCAAGCCCACCACGAAGTGTGACCATGTGATGGGGGATAATTTCTGCACCGGCGATGATAGTGGGCGTGAGCGCGCCAGCCCGCAGTTGCGCTTCCAATCCGATGAGAATGTGCTCGGTGCTGGGAAGCTCGACCGTGTCGGTTGTACCCAGTGTCGCGCTGGTTGTAGCGACGTACTCGCTGGAGAATGGAATTTGGCTGGCTATGCCTATGCGGAGCATCCACGGGAGTGAAAAGCGTTCTGCACCATACGCCATCACACCGAGATGTTGAATGCTGATGCCAAGCGTGGCACGATCGAGGACAGAAGTAACTACCCCAGCATCGAGCGCAACACCGCTGCCCGTGGATGCAGCATCGGGTGCAGAGGCAGAGAACAATCGTCCACCAACGCCGAGGCTTGTTGTTTCAGTCAGCCGGTAGGAGGCTGCAAGTGAACCATAGCCTTGCCAAATCGTTCGATTGCCGAGGGCAGTGCCGCTTTGATCGCGTTGTGTGATTGTTCCAGCATTCATGCCTACAATGCCCGCCCCGATTGTGATCTCGCTGCTGGTTGGGAATGACGCAGCGATGTTTGATAGTGACCGTCCAAACGATAGCAGGGTCGTCCCTACTGTAACAGTCGTGCTATCTCGAAGGTACCCGATACAAGCTGGATTGGCAAAAAGAGCACTCGGCTCATCAGCACAGGCGACTTGCATGCTCGACAGTCCCGCTGCCCGTGCACCGATGGGCCGTAAAAGGAATGATTCGACCGTAAGCGATGACCGTTCTTGGCAGAATGCAACCCCATACAATGTCAGAAACGCAGCAAGTCGCATGCCCATAGTCTGTGCGCACGTGCTACCGTGAGATGAAGACCTTGTCGGCTAGGCGAATGCTCGAGCCTTGCACAGAGACGATGTAAAGCCCGTTGGGAAGTTCGCTCAGCGTGGTAGTGAAATCCCTGTATGAGTCGTCTGCTTGTGCCGGCCCACGGTAAATTTCTTTGACACGTTTGCCGAGCATGTTGTAGAGCGAAATCTCCATCCAGGATTGCGTATCGGCAAGGTCGAGTCGTACTGTGAGGAGGTCGCTCTGACTATCGAAGCTGATACCAACGATACGGGAGACCTTCCGTACTGTGTCATTCAGTGGGCGAGCCAGCCTTGCTGTTTGAAGATATGATGCTGCAAGGAATGCTTTCGTTCGTCCGTGCTGTGTATTGTGGTAGGCAGCGTGCATCTCCACGGTGGTAAGTCCAGCGATCGCTACTGCAATCAATGATGCGGTCACAGTGTGCTTCATTGGCGATCGAGCAATAGTGTTCGTCACGTACTTTGACAAAGATAGCTGTTCAGCGTTGACTTCGCGACTGTCCTTGTTCAGGACTGCCGTATTCTCGACTGAGGCGTTCGAGGAGCTCAAGCAAATCTCGCTCCTGTTCGGTTAGCTCACGGGAGGTTGCAGTAGGGTCTTTCTGGCTCGGTTGCGCTGTTGATCGGCTCGGATAGAAGAGCTGCTCGTCAACGTGGTGCGTTGCTTGTTGCTCCCTGATAGTGCGGTATGTGTCTTCGTCGAAGTCGAAGAGTTCTGGTTCTTCATCTTCGACTGGCTGCTGTGCTACACTCCGGCGAGGTGCAGCCGATGAATGATTGGGTTGTTGTTCGATCGGTTCTTCGACGAGTTTGAGTAGTTCGTCGAATGGCGGGAGAGGGGTGTCTTCCGCAGAAGGTTCAGGGGGCGGTGGTGCAGGTTGGGGAACCTGCTGGGCAAGCGCTTCTGCAAGTTGCACGATACGGTAACGACGCCAACGGAAGTAACCGCGGAGCAAAATAATACCGATGAAAACAAGCGTCCCACCTGCGGCCAGTAGCGGAAGCGACACGCTCCACGCCGGAGCAGATGCTGGTTGCTGCGCATGCGTGGTGTCATTGCGTTCCTGCAATCGGCGTAACTGGGCGAACAGATCGCTATCCCTAGTTGTTTGCTGGCCAAGTGGACTAAAAGTAGAGTCCGTAGCGGCTGGGGGTGCAGCTACTTGCTCGTGGGCAACAAAAATGTCCAGTGTGGAAAGCAGCGTTGTATCCTCTGCGCTGGGTTGCTCAAGGAGATGCGGCTTGCTCGGAGGACGCCCAACCACGTGCATGAAGCGTTCGCGGAAGGCGGATGCGCGTCGGGTATCAGAAGCTGCTTCGTAGATACCGGCAAGCGCTGCGAGCACGTCGGGAAGTACAGCCTTCTGATCCGCAAGCGGTTCAAGGTATTCTTGTGCTTGCTGAGGACTGCCCTCAAGCGCTTTTGCCAGACCAAGCCATTGTGATGCCTCACGCTGCCCTCGTGCAAGTGCAGAGCGCCAAAAACCCTCTGCGAGGTTATAGCGGCGCTTGGACCATGCGTCAATGCCATAGGCAAGCAGTCGTTCGCCGGGATCGTCCCAATTGACTGCGCGGATGTAGAGCGATTGGGAGTACGGCACTGGTGCGATGACGTATCCCTGCGTGCTGCTCCGTTCGACCAGAACAAGACACCCTGATGGCTTGTTACGGACAAAGAGCGCAGGAAACACTGAACCAGGCGGGAATGACACCTCACGAACACTATCGGCAGGCCGAATTCCCTCAAGTTCGATGCGTAGTTGATTGGAAGAAGCGGTGAAATCTTCTCGCCAGCGGAGTGAAGGTGCCGTCGTAACGAGCAGCAGCTCACGTTCCGAGAGCCGAACAGCGCGCACAAGACTGTCGCTTGGGGCAGCCGATGCCGATACTGCCAGCAGCGCCACCAGCAGGGCTGCCGAAAGTCCTAGCGCGAAGCGTCGCTCCATCAATAGCCTCCAAGCGTTGCCGACGCAAATATCGTCAATACACCGCTGTTCGCTGCAAGCCCTATGCCATAGATGGCAGCAAAGCATTACGACTACGCTGATGCATCTGCTTCTGCATTGAACGGCGAGTGCAGTATAAAGGCATGAGCCGGTATTTTTGCTGCGCAACTACTCAAGTGCAGAACGCACGTATGGAGCGCTTCATCATAACCGGCGATCTTTTCGGCGATCAGCTCATCGAGACCGAAGTCCAGGGTGATTGTGTCCGCATATCGGATCAGACCTACCACATCAAATCTACCGAGGACGCAGGCGTATGGCTCTGTGCGGGTGACGGCCGCGCAATGCCTGCGTATGTCGAATGCGATGCAACAGGGACCGTCCGCATTACGATTGGCGGCTACCCATACGTGGTCAAGTGCTACCCTGCGCGGTATGGCGCAATGCTCGGAATTATTGCCGACGCGCAGCAACGGCAGCATAGTAGTATCCACGTCCGTGCGCCAATGCCTGGTCTTATCAAAGCGGTCAACATCGCAGAAGGTGCAAGTGTCCGTCGTGGGGAGAGCATTATTGTCCTCGAAGCGATGAAGATGGAGAATCTTCTCCGCGCACCGATAGCAGGTGTGGTGCGATCGCTCACCGTTGTATCAGGTCAGACGGTCGAGAAAGGCGATCTACTCTGCACAATCGAACTCGATGGCCAACTGGAGCGCCACACCGATAGTTAGGGTGCAGTGATCCTCTGCACAAGTGGATGCACGAATGGGTAAGAGCATTCGATCCCGCTGCCACGTTCAAGCTTTTTCAATTTGCTTTTGAGCAGAGCGCGACGCATCGGAGAGATGCGTTCGAAAAAGTACACGCCACTGAGGTGGTCGGTCTCATGCTGAAGGACTCGTGCCAGCAGACCTTCGGCTTCGATGCGATGGTGGCGCAGCTCGAGATCGTCGTATTCAACTGTTACTGCAGTCGGACGGACGACGATTTCACGAATACCGGGCACGCTCAAGCATCCTTCCTCGTACTCTGACACCGACTCGGATGCAGCGATGATGCGCGGGTTGAGAAGACATAGTGGAGGAGTATGCTCGCCACCATCGACGTCGCTGATATCAACGACGATCATTGCATGGGGCTGCCCCACTTGATTAGCAGCCAGCCCAATGCCATTAGCATTCCGCATCGTCTCGAACATGTTTTCGGCCAGGGAGCGGATGTCATCGTTGACCGAAGTGATCGGCTCTGCGCGGCGACGAAGGACGGGATGATTGTAAAGGTAAATCGGGAGAATCATTGTGCAGTCACTGGAGCGTTGATTGAATCAATGACGGTCAGAAGGTCGCTGATGTCTTCGAGCACAAAATCAGCCGAGACGTTCTGATTGCCAAATGCATCGCCGTATTTGGCAAAGGCAGTGAGCATGCCGACGTTCTTGGCACCAACCATATCGCGTTCAGCCCAGTCGCCGACCATGATAGCTTCCTTCGGTGGGATGCCAAGCTGGGCCAGAGCTGCAAGGAATGGCTTGGGACTGGGCTTGCGTTCGCCGGTGTCGTCGTAGGTAACGACGACCTCGAAGAGGTGGTGGTAGTTGATGTGGCACAGACGCAACCACGCCTCACGTGCGGGAGCATCGGAGACAACCCCGAGCCGAATACCGCGCCGCACCAGCGCCATCAGTGTCGCGGTCGCATGGGGATAGGGCGTCAGTGCAGCCTCACGGGCTCGACGGTAGGCGATAATCCCTGCAGAAAGAATCCGATAGTCCACTCGTCCGAGACACTCCTGCAAGAGTTGATCGAAGACGCGCTGGTACTCGATGCCTTGCTCTTGGTAAATCTGGTCAATGTGTGCACGAATTTTTTCGAAGGTCAGATCTAATCCCGCATCAATCATGGCAACGACGGCAGCGTCGATTGCTTGGCGCTTCATCGCCATGAAGTCCACGAGCGTATTGTCCAAGTCGAAAATGACTGCGCGAATCATGAGGGGGGCATCTGCGTGGTTCGTCTTCGCTGAATCTTCCGGAGCAAATCACCGAGCACCAGTGCAGCTGCAGTTGCGAGTGAGGCTGCCGTAACGAGGGATCCAGTCGCGAAGGTTGCGCTCTCGTAACGCAACTCGATCTGATGCTCGCCTGGCGGGATGAATACTCCACGCAAGCAGTAGTTCACACGGTACACGGGGACACGCACTCCATCCACGTAGGCATTCCATGCGGGGTAGAAAATTTCGCTCAGCACTGCAAGTGCTGCCGAGTTGCTCCGAGCGTAGTAACGCACGCGGTCTGGCGTGTATTGCACAATGCCGATACTATCGCGTTGGCTGTTGGTGCCGAGAGGATAGGGTAACTCTTCTTCGAGAATTGCGCCGGTGCGGTAGTTGAAGGCTGTATCACTGCGCATCACGTCCGCGATGCGCGCCGCTTCGACGACGGAAGCACTGTGGACAAGCCATGCCATAGGGAAGGCACTCTGGCGCTCGCGGAATGCCCAACGTCCGATCGAATCTTGAGCTATTGCCCAGCGGATGGACAAGAGGTCGGCAACGTGCTCTGGCGAGGCAACGGCAGGATGCCGCCGTCTGAGCAGGAGTTGGTTATAGCCCTCGAAGAGCATGACGCCATCAACAAGACCTTGATTTCGCTTGAGCGCGATGATTCCCGGTCGCCGCATCGAGACGCGAAAGGCACGCTCCGGCGGACGAGGGAGCAGCACCTGCCGAAGCTCTTCTGGGAGCGCTGCGCGATACTCATCGGCAGGGTTTGTGCGCCCTTGGCTGAATGCTGCATGCGCCGATTGCAAATCGAAGAAGACAATCGCTGCCACTAGAGCACTGAGCCACCCTGAACGCACGCGACGTAGACGGAGCAACGCTGCAGTTGCAACGAGCGCAAGGAAAACAAACTGACTCCACGCGCTCGCTGAGATTGCGTTCACCATACGCTCAGGCGGATTGACAAGTACACCACTACCGACGCCGACGACGAGTACAGCGCAACCCCCAATGATACCGAACCACGCTCGATACATCATGCGCGAAATCGAGCGTGCCATTCGTTCCCAGCCGTAGGCTGCAAGGAGCGGTGCAGAAAATGCAGCGGCGAACATCATCCGCGCTGGAATCCGTACTTGACCGAACAGCGGCAGCTTGTAGACCAACGGATAGAGAAAACCATTCGACCCGAGCGCAAACAGCACAGCGAGCACAGCAACGATAACAAGCAGCTTGACCAGCTGACTTTCACGCCAACAGCACACTGCTGCCCAGAGTGCGAGCGCAAGAATTCCGATGCCGAAGTAAAACGCAGTGTCCCAGTAGAGGAACGACTGTTCTGAACCGTAGTATGGCATCGGGTTGGGGACGCCAGGTGGAAGTGCAACGCCGAAAGCTTTCGGTGTAAGTGCAGTCAGCATGTGCTCCGGTGCAAGCGAGCCTTCAGTTGCTTGCTCAAAACTCAAACTCACACGCTCAGACTGTTCGGCAAGCTCACGCGAAGGGAAGTACTGGATGCCATAGATCCCAACGGCGAGCACGATGAGAGCAATTCCTTTGCTCATTCCAACAAGGCGTCCGCGCCAGGTGGCATGCTCGCCGACAGCCCACCAAAGCGTGACGATGCTGCAAAGAGTCAGTGCGTAGAGGCTCATCTGCGGAGCGCCAGAAAGCAGCATTATACCACCGACAAGTCCGCCCCAGCCAATCGCTGCGATGGAGGAAGTAACAATCGCTCGTCGGAGCAGGAGAACAACAAGCGGTAACCACGCCAAGTGCTCAATGAACATCGGATGGTGCGTATGCAGTGCAAGTGGTGCTGCAAATGCGTAGCCGATAGCGGCGATCCCGCTCGACGACGGCGATAGCCCAAGCTGCCGTGCCAAGAGATACATCGTCAGCTGCGCAACAAAAAAGTGCGCAATGATGAGTAGCTGGAGCCAATACACTCCGTTTGTCCGATGTGCACCAATGAGGCGATCGAAGAGCATGTTCGGTGGGTAGTAAAGCGCCGTTTGCACATCTGCTTGAAAGGGCATGCCGCAGAAGCTATACGGATTCCACTGCGGTAGAGTGCCTGACTCGAGCATCCGTCCCGCATAGACACGGTTTGGATACACTTGCTCGGTAAAGTCATCCCAGAAGTACGCCTTCCCCAGAATGTGGGGGCGAAAGAAAAGAAACGTTGTCGCAAGGAAAGCAACAGCTGCTAACGTGTACTCGCTTCGGAGGATCTTCCAGCCCTTCGATGCCATACTGCATACCTGATGGTTGAACGCGTTGCTACGAAATTATCGCCTGCCCTGTGCGTAGAGGGATCGCACGTAAGAAAGCAACCGAACATTGGGTACATCCCAGGAGAGGGTGCACCCAGAAAAAAGTGGCAATCGCTCCGGTGGATAGGCTGCCGATT
>RFIK01000038.1 GCA_003695605.1 Chlorobiota bacterium | reverse complement strand
GGGTATGACACGCATTGCGTTTACCTCGGTGTTCTTTGGAGATGCAATCGTCGAGCAGTTGGTTGCTGGTGGCGTTCTTTCCATCCAGCAGCAGTACCGCGGGACGTCGTTGCTGACGGGGATTCGCTCGTTTCGGGACGACGAACTGCTGCGGCTCCAGTGGCGGTATTTACTTGCAGATTCACTCGTGCTTCTACCGCGAGTGGAATGGGATGTATCGAATGATTCACGATCGCTGGGCATTTCTCGATTGGAGCGGGTTCGCGGAGCTGCAGGAATTGGGTATTCGTTGCTCATCGGTCGCGCAGAGGCGTATGCAGGTGCCGAGCACGCCGAGCAACTCGGCGTTCGTGAAGGTGGGCTTGTCTTCGGTGGAAGGTTCCAATCGCAGAGCGATCAGCGTGGGGATGTCATGCTCACGGGAACAGTCAGTGCAGAGCGTGTCCAGCTTCGCCGACGGACAAACAGTGATCTTGGAGGACGCCTGATTCTTTCTACGCCGAACACGGGTGTATTTCTGCTGACACTCGAGTACAATCGCCAACGACGTGATTACTACACGACACTCGGCATCAGCACAGATATTGCACTTGAGCATCGCACTGAAGAGCGTTGGGCATTAGACGGCTGGCTGCGGCAAGAGATCGGTCCGGCAGAACTTGTCATCGCACCGCAGCTTTCACTGCTGGGCGTCGAGCGATTTTTCGATTCACCTACGCCACTGAGCGGACTGACCTACGTCCGCCGTCGTCTCCACCAATTCGATGGTGGCGTGAGCATTTCACTGGCGCTTTCGACATCGCACACATTGCACGAGGCAGGACTCGACGTCCGCCAACGCACCGAGACCAACGCAACGTACGATCAGTTCGCTGCGCCGACGCCACAACTGGTCGAGGACGTCCGCCAGAGCGAACGCATTCGGGATAATCACTCAGCACGATTGCAACTGTGGACGGCACATACGGTCGAGCTTTCATCTCATGATTCACTTGCACTGCGTGCGCAGAGTACAATCGTTCGCTACGATACCCCAAGCCCACTCAATTACGACGACCGTGATGAACTCTCCGTCACTGCGCAGGCACGCTACCTGCGCCAGTGGTCACCTGCGCTCTCGAGTGTCGTCACGTTCGAATATGCTGCGGTGCACTTCGTGTTTCTGCGTCCGCAGCGGAGCGCACTGAGCAATTGGAATCGTTCCTTTCGTCTCGCAGCTGGTATCCCGTATGCACTCGGTGGTGTTCGGTGGCACCCATCGTTCGAAATACTGGCGCAGTATACCTCGTACGACTTCGATGGACTGAGTGGTGTCCCTCCGAGTTTTTCCTTTCGTCAGATCACCTATCGCGATTCGATTCGAGTTTCGCTCCAGCCGCTTACGATTGAAGCACAAGTGTTCGTGCGCTGGTTTCTGCGGGGTGATTTTTCGTGGATGCAGTTTGCTGAGCGACCAACGGGAAATGGTCGTGAACTCTATGTCCGGATAATGTTCTGGCGTACCGTGACCGAGCAGCTTGCGTGTGGCATTGGTGGACGGTGGTACGAGCTCGCTCAACAGTTGCAGCTTGTATCCCTCGCTGGGCTTTCAAGCCAGCAGCGGAGCGTCGCGCCTGACGTTGGGATTCGATTTACCACGAGTGAACTCGAGCTGCGGCTGAATGGATGGTACGAGCTGCGGCGCATCGGCAATGGCGCAGTGCAAGGAGTTCCAAACGTGCAGCTTACCGTTGCTCGCTCACTGTGATCGTCTCTACTGGCGTTTGTACCGTACCGTTGACAAGTGCTGGCTCCTTACGGAAGCGTCGGCGCAGCCCGCTGAATAGCTGGGTCAGGTATGAGAACATCACCGGGACTAAGAACAATGTCAAGAACATCGAGCTTGTTAGACCTCCGATGAGCGCCCACGCTAACCCTGTCTTCCACTCACTGCCAGGACTATTGCTCAGGGCGATGGGAAGCATACCAACGACCATTGCAACCGTCGTCATCACAATTGGGCGTAAGCGCGATTGACCCGCTTCGACCAAAGCGTGGTGTAAGGGCAATCCACGCTCTTTGATGTTCGCGATCGTTCGATCAACGAGAAGGATTGCGTTCTTCGTGACAAGACCAATGAGCATGATAAGCCCCAGCATCGCGATGATCGAAAGGTTCTTCATCGTCAGTGCAAGCATCAGGAATGCTCCAATAACTGCACCGGGAACGGAGAAGAGGTTGACGAAGGGGTAGAAGTACGAGTCGTAGAGTGCAACCATGATCAGATACACGAACACGATCGCGCCGAGCATTGCAATACCGAGGTCACCGAATCCTTGACGCTGGTTCTTGACGTCGCCCGCATACTCGTAGCGGACGCCGATGGGAAGCTTGCCGGCAATGAGTTTATCGAACTCATTGGCGATGGAGCCACTGGCTTTTCCGTACGTCTGTGCGTAGACGATCACTGCAGGGTTACGGTCGCGGCGCTGAAGTTTGGTCGGTCCAGAACCGATTGTGACTGTTGCAAACTGGCCGATCTCGATTTGTTGACCGAGGCGATTGGTCACCGTCAGATGCGCGATTTCGTCGGGATTGGAGCGCGCTGTCTCATCGAGCCAGATGCGGATGGGGTACTCGTTCCCGCGGTAGCGATACTTGATGTCATCATTGCCTTGCATAGCGATGCGGAGAGTTGCGCCGACGTCAGCGATGCTCAAACCGAATTGAGCAAGCTTCTCGCGGTCAACACGGATTTGCAGTTCAGGTTTGCCAAGTTCACTGCTCAACCGTATATCGGTTGCACCTTGAATTTGACGAAGGGTGGCAGCAGCAATGTGTGCTGCCGAGTCCACCACAGCGCGGTCGCTCCCACTGATGATGATTTGAACCGGCGTCATATTTGCAGTTCCGAAGATCCCGACGGGATTGACGCGCGCTTTGACACCTGGAATCGAGAAGAGCTCCCTCTTGATGATGTTGCCGATTTCATCGGTCGAGCGAGAGCGTTGATTTTTGGGAACAAGTGTAACACTGAACTCGGCGACATTGTTCGTGTTCTGCCCGAGAAATCCTTCGCTCGATACACCAGCCCCTGTAATGACACGCTGGACTTCAGGGATCGAGAAGAGGAACTGTTCAATCCGGCGGGCTTGGCGATCAGTTTCTTCGAGAGAATAGCTCGGCGGAAATTCCACCGTTACCGTGAACTCGCCACGATCGGCTTGCGTGAAGAATTCAAAGCCGATGAGCCCATTGGCAAACAGGAGTGGAACAACAGCAAATGATGCGAAGGTGACAGCAACTGGTACCCAGCGGCGTCGGTTGAGTGTCCAACGGAGTGCGCTTGCGTACCGGCGCGTGGTGCGGCTGAACCAATGTTCGAATCCGATTGCAATCCGTCCGAAGAGCGTAGAGCGTGTAAGTCGTTCGAGCTTTGCAAAGCGTGATGCAAGCATTGGGGTGAGTGTAAACGACACCAGCAGCGAGAGCAGTGTCGAGGTCACCACCACCAATGCAAACTCGCGCATGATGTTGCCAACAATTCCGCTCGTGAGCGAGAGCGGAAGAAAGACCGCAACATCAACGAGTGTGATTGCCAGCGCTGCGAAGCCGATTTCATTTCGTCCACGAATAGATGCAGTGATGCGATCGTCGCCGTGTTCAAGGTGCTTGTAGATGTTCTCAAGTACGACGATGGAGTCATCTACCAGAATCCCGATGACCAGAGACATCCCCAACAGTGTCATCAGATTCAGCGTAAGCCCAAAGGCGAGCATGCCAATGAAGGTGGAGATCAACGAGGTCGGGATCGCCAGCATCACGATGAGCGAGTTGCGAAGGCTGTGCAGAAAGAGCAGCATCACTGCTGCAACGATGAGAACTGCCAGCCCTAAGTCGAATTGCACTGCGTGTACTGCGTCGAGTGTGAACTGTGAAGCATCTTGTGCAACGGTGAGCGCGAGGTTGATGTACGCGTACTGTTTT
>RFIK01000226.1 GCA_003695605.1 Chlorobiota bacterium | reverse complement strand
CTGCTCTACTACGACCGCTCGCTCTGGCCGACGTTGACAACAGCGCTTTCGCCTGTGGAGCCGCTCGAAACGGGCGGCGTGCCCGTTGTCCTCGGTGCACTTAACTACGACATTCTCGCTGATTCGCCGACGGAGATTGGCACTCACCAGGTGCGAACGTTCCAGGCGTATGGTGCTCGTCACGAGGTAGCACTCGTTTCACCGGTACCGCTCGACATCGAATGGCTTAGTGAGCAGTGCAAGACGATCGTAGCGACGGAAGCGGCCATGTTCGGTGGTGTGCCGTACGATCGCTACGTGTTCTTTGTCTATGCAGGTTCGAATCTGACAGGTGGGTTAGAGCATGCGCGCTGTTCGGTGAACATGTGCGACGTCCGCGCGCTGACAAGCCCGACGAAAGCAAAATCGCTGCTTGCATTACTTTGCCATGAGTACTTCCACGTGTGGAATGTCAAGCGCATTCGTCCGCGAGAGTATGGGCCGTTTGACTACACACGCGAGGTACATTCGCCGATGCTCTGGCTGGCTGAGGGGGTCACTTCGTACTACGACGATCTTTTCGCCTATCGAGCGGGCTTCTACACCGCCGAGGAGTACCTGCAGATTCTTGCACGAGATCACTTCGGGAAACTTTTGCATGTCCCTGGGCGCCGAGCGATGAGCGTTCGCGAGTCGAGCTATTTGGCATGGGTCAAGCTCTACGCACAGTCACCCGATGGACAGAATCGTTTCCCGTCGTATTACCTCAAGGGTGGTGTGCTGGCGCTGTTGCTCGATTTGGCAATCTTGCATGCAACGGACGGAGCGCGACGTCTCGACGATGTGATGCGGATGCTCTGGGAGACCTATCAGCGGCGACCGTACCAGGGCGTGGACGAAGAAGAAGTTTTCGAAGCGATCGAGGAAGTTTCGACGCGAGCGGTTCGTGAGCAATTCATGCGTTGGCTCGATAGCACAGAGGAGCCGGATATCGCTCGATCGCTAGAGCCATTCGGGATCGAGTGGATCGTACGCGATGCTGGAGCGCAATCACCACTTGAACCAGCATCGAGATGGCTTGGGATGCAGCTCCGCAGTGATGGTGGCCGGCTGGTCGTTACATCGGTTGAAGAAGGCTCGCCTGCATGGCAAGCAGGAATTGCAGTCGATGATGAGATCATCGCGCTGGCGGATCGGCGTGTGGTAACCCCGGAAGAGTTTGAATTGCTCAGCAGTCGTGTGCAGTGGCCCGCCGCAGTCACTGCGGCGTGCGATGGGATTCTCTACACAGCAACAGTAGAAGCCTCGAGTGCGGATGAATTCGAGCTCCGCGCCGTTGCTCTGCCTACCGAGAGGCAACGGACATTACGCGAACGCTGGTTAGAACGTTCGCTGCTTCCGAGCCTTCCGTAGGTCACCACGGGTGCAGATTTTTATCGCAGGGCTTGGTATATTGCGGTTGGTCAATAAATGTCACTTTTCTGGAGTTCAACGATGCGACAAATTCTTTGTTTTCTCGTTCTGGTCATTGTGGGTGTGCCAAGCATCCTTGTCGCTGGAACGAATGGTGAGGCGCGCCTCTATCCGCTGCCACAGGTGAACGACCACCAGATTGCACCTTCGCTATGGGCACGTATCCCACGGACGCAGTACGTTCCAGTCATGAAGACCCAGCAAGCCGCCTACACAGTGATTGACTCGCTCTTCAACGCGTTTTCCTACTACGGAAGCAGCCAAACACCTGTGCTGTGGGATCCTCAGACCAAGGCGTTCGTTACAATCAAACGCGGTGCACTTCCACCGACAACACAAGGGTCATCAGATCATGGGAACAATATCTTCATCCTCTGGACAACCGATCAGGGCGCATCGTGGAAGCGACTTGGGCCAGTTCTTGAAGGTGCGCGCGGCGTGCTGGCTCCCAATGGTGCTCCTCGCTACCCTGCGATCGCGCTCCTCTACGGTGATCGGACGATCGCCTCGCTCGATGAGGCAGCATTTGCCTACTTTTCTCCCGTTACCAATGGTTCTGAATGGATTGGGATGGCAGTGGGATTGATCCCTACAACAGTCGGTGCGGCACCACAGAATACATTCTTGGACAAATTCGATGACATAACCCCGGATAATCAAGAGTACCTCCACGCATACGGGACGACGGTGAATACAACATCGTTCAGCCGAAACGCGGAATCGGTTTACGGGTTTGGTTTTGCGTCGCTCTTCCCCTCCCCACAAGGCTCAGCACCAACGAACCAGAACAACAACCTGTGTGTCATCAAAGTGGATTACGCAGGGGTAAATCAATTCGAGCCGATGATTCCTCCGCCGCTGCGTTCTACGAACTTTGCAGATCCTGGATCAACCAGTTCGCGGACAAACAGTGAAGTAGCCATCGACATTGACCAAGACCTTAATCTCTACGCCGGTGTGTTCGGACGGTTCAGCGTTGGCGGTGTGGACACCTCCAGAGTCACGTTCGGGGTCACTAAATCAACTGACAACGGTCAGACGTGGTCAACTCTCAACGTTATGCCGATCAGTGTGATCGAAGCATACGCGTCAGCCAACGGCGCTGATCCTGCTCAATCGGGATTTACATTCAGTTGGGCATGGAATAATGATGCCAATACGCGGGTGACAGCAGCGAAAGATTTCGTGGTGCTCGGCAATGATCGCT